>CAYSUZ010000197.1:0-3981 GCA_964434335.1 uncultured Planctomycetota bacterium
GCATTCTCGGAGCTGCTCCTCGCGCCGGACAAGGCCCTCGAGATGGGGCGCAAGGGGCGAGCGATGTGCAAAGAGATGTTTGACCACAAACTTATGGTGCGCAAGATTGCGGAAACGTACAGAAAACTGTTGGGAGCCAAAAAGAAATGAAAAACACAATCCGCATCGGAACGCGCGGCAGCGAACTGGCCCTGACGCAGACGAAGCAAGTCCTGGCAGCCCTCCGACAGGCTCAGCCGAACGTAGAGTGCGAGATTCGCACGATTAAAACCACAGGCGACCGCTCGCAGGACAGACCAATCGCGGAACTGGGCGCGACAGGCGTTTTTACAAAAGAAATCGAGGCCGCGCTGCTCGCAAACGAGATTGACATCGCGATTCACAGCGCCAAAGACCTCGCCAGCACCCTGCCGCAAGGCTTGATCATCGGCGCAGTGCCGCAAAGACTCAGCCCGCTTGATGCGCTAATCTCGCGCGACGGCAAAAAACTCGCGGCAATGAAGCCGGGCGCAATCATCGGCACCGGCAGTCCTCGCAGACGCGCACAGGCACTGCTGATGCGACCCGACATTTTCGTCGCGCCTCTACGTGGCAACATCGACACACGTATTAAGAAAGTCGAGGATGGCGAAGTCGATTGCGCGATAATTGCTCTGGCGGCCCTTGAGCGCATGGGCTGGGCCGAGCGAGCTGCGGAGATTTTTGATGCAGACACGATTTTGCCGGCCCCGGGACAGGGCGCGCTGGCAATTCAAGCCCGCGAAGGCGATAAAAATATACTAAAAATAATTCAGGCCATAAATCACATTGATTCGTTTAATTGCGTGAGAGCGGAAAGAGCCTTGTTGCGGGAGCTGGGCGCTGGCTGCCGAACACCCATCGGCGGGCTGGCAATAGTAAAAGGTAATCGTCTTACGCTAAAGGCTGAGGTGCTAGATGTCGATGGTAAAAGTAAATGCGCAGTTTTGTGCGAGTGCGGCGAGGAACAACCGGAGCAAGCCGGTGTCCTTGCGGCGGAGAAACTGTTGCAGCAAGGCGCGGGCGAAATGATTCGACGCGCACAACATAAATAAACGATTACAAATTCGCTTAAGGAGCAAATCATGGTCAGAAGCTTTTGCGCCGTAATTCTGATTGGCATTGTTGTTGCTTTAGTTACAGGTTGCACGGCTACACCCAACGATGTTATTCCAAAGATAACGGTCGAGCTGTATGCGGTCGAACTTGAATTCAAACTCATCAAGACCGAACCAGTACAACCCGCCGAAGAACCAATGCCTTCCGAAGCGCCGATTGAAGACACCGACGCAGACAATATCGCGCCAATGGAAGATGACGAAATTACACCTGAAGAGAGCACACCGGAAGAAGAAATGATCGAACCGGAACTCGAACCAGCACCGGAAGAAGAGATCGTACCCGCTCCTATGCCAGAACCAGCAATGCCTGAGATCGTGGAGCCGCCTGTCAACGAAACGGTGGTCTACACAGTCCAGCAGATGCTAAAAGTCGGCAACAATATTAGCATAATGCGGGTGGAAATTATCAAGTACATCGAAGAGATTTCGGAAGTAGAGGTCGAGATGGAGGGCAACCGGATATTCTCAATCGAAGGCAAAACAAAGCAAATACCGACAACATCCGATTTCAATCTCTCGATCATGATGACCTTTAAGGACGAGAAATTAAAACTCAATTTTTCCTGCGAAGCTTCGGTGCTTCTCTCGGCCATTAACGACAGCGAACAAATAATTGCCACAGTCGATGATCTAAAACTCGTATTGATATGTAAGAAAATTCAGAAGATCAAATACGAAAAATAACAACCTGACACCAACTAAAAAAGACGCCTTGCAAAGGGCGTCTTTTTTTATTTATCTGTTGAAAACTATTCTTTCACGCGACTAAGGTACTCGCCGGTACGCGTGTCAACCTTAACCTTCTCGCCCATTTTAATAAACGGCGGAACCTGGATGTTGATACCCGTTTCGACCGTCGCGGTTTTGTACTGATTTGTCGCGGTCTGGCCCTTAACTGCGGCGTCGGTTTCGGTTATTTCAAGATTTACAGTTGTCGGCAAGTCTATTGAAACCGGATTTTGGTCGAAAAGATTTACTGTGATTTCTGTATTGGGCACAAGATAGTCCATCGCGTTGTCGAGTATCTCTTTGTTGAAGGGCGTCTGCTCATGGGTTTCGGTATCCATAAACCAGTGTTCCTCGCCAGCGGAGTAGATATATTCCATCGTTTTCTGTTCCAAATAAGCGATTTCCACTTTGTCGTTAGTGCGAAAGCGTTTTTCGAAAATGTTACCCGACTTCATGTTTTTGAGCTTGGCCTGCAAAAGCGAGCGCCCTTTGCCCGGCGTCAAGAGGCTGATATCGAGAATCTTAAACATGCCGCCGTCCATTTTTACAACATTTCCACGTTTGAGCTGTATTGCTTCCATCATGAGAAAACACCTCGAATTTATGTTTTTATTAGCGTGTTGAGTTGCAAAGTATATCAGGTCGCCATGCTCAATGCAAGCAGTGGGGTCATGCGCCTGGGCACAGCGTTGACCAAGCCCAGCCCTTAGCGTATACTTTAATTTTTGCTTTTTTGGAGAATGGAGGACTGTGATGATTCAGGACGAAATCAGGACCCGCGTTAGATACGGCGAAACGGACCAGATGGGCGTGGTCTACCACGCGAACTACCTGCTATACTACGAAATGGGGCGCACCGAATACATGCGCAAGCGTGGATATGAATACAGCAAACTCGAAGAAGACGGCTACTTCCTCGCAATAGTTGAGGCACAGTTGCGCTATCATGCCAACACTGGTTACGACGGCGAGTTGATCATCCGCACCAGAGTCGACAACATCTCGCACGTTCAGGTTACCTTTCACTATCAGGTGTTCAATGTCGAGGGAGAGGTATTGCTCTCGGAAGGAACAACCCGACTGGCGTGCGTAGGCAAAGACCTCAAGGTCAAGCGCCTGCCCGCGAAAATGATTGAGGCACTAAAAAGCCCGCCTAAGAACAATTCGGTCACATACCGATAAAGTTGCTCAGCAGTTTGGTGCCTTCTGGCGTGAGGAATGATTCAGGATGAAACTGGACGCCTTCCACTGCATAGCGCTCGTGACGGACGCCCATCAGTTCGCCCTGCGGCGTTTGTGCGGTCGCAACAAGGCATTCCGGCAGGGCGGCGCGATCAACGATTAGCGAGTGATAGCGCGTCGCGATAAAGGGATTGGGCAGACCACGATATACGCCGAGACCGTCGTGTTGAATTTGCGAAGTCTTGCCGTGCATCAACCTCTCGGCCCGCACGACCTCGCCGCCAAACGCTTCGGCGATGCACTGATGCCCCAGGCACACACCCAAAATGGGTATTCTACCGGCAAATTCCTTGACAACCTTCACGCTGCAACCACCTTCGGCGGGGGTGCAGGGGCCGGGCGATATGATTATATGAGTCGGTGCCAGGCGTTCGATTTCGTCGGAATCAATTTCGTCATTTCGCCTAACAACGCTATTCATCCCAATCTCACCAAGCCGCTGGACGAGGTTGTAAGTAAATGAATCGTAATTGTCGATTACAAGCAGCATCAGGTAGAGGGTGTCTCGACAGGTTTTTCGCGCAGCATGATGTGCAGAAAGCGCGAATACCAATGATTGAGGAAAATATCTTTGCGCAGGACTTCCTGGAAATACTTGCCGGCTTTGGCGGCCATCCGTGCTTTTTCATTTTTTTGCTGCGGGGTGTCATCTTTCCCGGCCCGGCTTTCATACAACAAGCGGACACCCAACCAAAACACCATCTCATTTTTCTTTGCTTCCGATTTCTGCTTCCGCACCATGTCCAGATCGTCTACAAAAAGGTCGTCGCTCATGTCCGGACGAACTCCCAATTTCGCCTTCATAAGTTCCTTTATTCCCGCCTCACCGATAACATTCATAGCCGTAACCACACAAGCAGTTTCGTCCTCA
>CAYSUZ010000198.1:0-3980 GCA_964434335.1 uncultured Planctomycetota bacterium
TTTTCGCGCACAATCAAAAAATCCCGCCTCGGCCTCGAATCTCGCAATAGATGACCAGGTACGGCTCCGATTGCTTTTCCGAATGTCTTTGGTTACTATTTCCTTAGCGCGTTCAAAATTTTTCAGCGCCACTTCTCTATCGCCAACTTTGGCCTGCAATGCCGCGATGGTCGACAAACGTGTGATCTCGGAAGCCTTGCTTTGATCCGGAAAGCCGCCTGCCATCAATTTTTCGATTTCTTCGACCCATTTCTTAGCCTTCGCACGGCACTTCACCTCATCAAAGGGTTTGCTCTTCTCGCTCAAGTCTAATTCGAAGATATACCGCTCGTCTTTTGAAACAATTTGCTTGCTCTCTAACCGCGCACAACCTGTGTTCACAAGCAACACGAATACTATCAAGCTTGTTATCGCATATCTCATAATGTTCTCTCCTTTATATGCAAGCATATAACTGCCTCGCCTGGACATATCCTTCCATGCTAAGTTAGACGCTCGAAGTGAAGAAAAGTTCGCGGATTTTCAAAAAATATTGATGTGCACTCAGACGTGACAAAATTGGTTGTTTTGCGTAACAACCAATCCGGCGAAATGAGAAATTGAAATGCGTTTTATTGTTCGCGGCAATCGGGGTTCTTGCTCTGCGAGCATCCGTTACACCCCGAACACCTGCCGCCCTTGCCAGAGAAGACCTTCCAGAGGCGCCATCCGCCGAACGCTGTTGCAGCAACGGCAAGAATGATGATGATAATCAGTTCAATGTTCATCGGAAATCTCCTTTACGAAATGCCTATCTTCAACAACACGCCGACCTGATAGACGGCGACCGTAATGATAAACGCGACTACCGTCAGACCGATAATCTGGAAAAACGCCCAGCCCCACGAATTTGTCTCGGCCTTCGTCACAGCAAATGTCGCCATGCACGGCAGACTAAGCAAGCTAAACAACATTATGCAAAAGCCAATCAGCGGATTGTAGGTGCTTTGCAATCGCTGCCGCAGGTCTTTGTCTTTCTCGTCTACTTCCCCACCCAACGAAAATACCACACCGATCTGCGCGACAAACACTTCCTTAGCAGCAAACGCGCCGATCAATGCCGTGCCTATCCGCCAATCGAACCCCATCAGCCTAATCACCGGCTCTATTGTGTGGCCGATACGACCGGCAACCGTATAGGCAAGTTCCTCCTCCATCTGCCGATAAGCGATGCCGGTTGTGTCATCAATATATTTCGACTTAATATCATCTATCAATTCCAGCGCAACCGGATAAAGCTCAGGATTGGTGGCCGCGATTTCAGCAAGGTTCTCCTCGAGCAGGTGCTCGCGCTTCATGTGCTCAAAAGTACCCTCTTGCAGCCCCTCATCCTCGACGGCGATTGCGTATTCCTGACGCGCCGCGATTATCTTGTCGCGCATCTCGAGTAACTCTCGCACCTTCGCGCCAGCCGCCGCGTCACGCGCCAGAATTGTGTCCACATCATCAGGTGTATCGATTTCTGCATCGAGCACTTCGGCCAGCGTAGTTGAATCAACGCGCAGATCCTTAATATCGGCGCTGAGAGTCGAGGCCTCGGCAAGATATTCGGCTCGCGCTTTTTCGCCAAGCAGCTCGTAGTCAACATCGAATTCCGTTTTGCGCGGGAAAGTCGTCAGCACCCACAAAATAATCGCAGCGGCAAGAATAATCGTACCGGCCTTGCGCAGATACATCCAGGATCTGTCCCACATATGCGTCAAAATCCCGCGCAGCGTCGGCATCCGATACGGAGGCAGTTCCATGACAAACGGAGTCGCCTCGCCCTTGAGTACTGTTATGCGAAGCAGTTTCGCGGAAAGCACGGCGACAATAATCCCAATTATGTAGATCAGCCACAACATCGTGCCGCCGATTTTTTGTGAGAAAAACGCTGCTATGATCAACGTGTAAATCGGCAGGCGTGCGCCGCAACTCATCAACGGCGTAATCATAATCGTCGTAATACGGTCGCGTCGACTCTCCAGCGTCCTCGTCGCCATAATCGCCGGAACGCTGCAACCAAAGCCGATCAGCATCGGGATAAAGCTCTTCCCGTGCAGGCCAATCTTGTGCATGATGCGATCCATGATAAAAGCAGCCCGCGCCATGTAGCCCGAGTCCTCCAAAATCGACACCACTATAAACATCAGCACAATCAGCGGCAGAAACACGAGCACCGAGCCTACGCCGCCAATAATCCCATCGACGATTAACGAGCGCAGCAAGCTATCAGCACCTGCGGGCCACTGCGCAGAGACAAATGCCCCAAAAGATCCGATTGCCGAGTCAAGCAGATCGACCAGCGGATTGCCAAACGCAAATATTAGTTGGAAAAGCAAAAACATAGTCACTGCAAATATCGGCAGGCCCAGGATTTTATTTATCAACACCGAATCGATCTTGTCGCTCGTAGTATGCCGCACCTCAACCGAACTAACCAGCGCCTCCTGACATGCACCGGATATAAAACCGTAGCGACGGTCGGCTATGATGATCTCGGGCTGGTCGCCGCAAACCGTGTTGATGTGCTTCGAGCAGGCCTCGACTTCGGCGATGATTTCATCGTAATTGTCCACGTTGGCTCGAACCTCGCCACGAACCTCCGAGTCGTTCTCAAGCAGTTTAAGCGCAACCCAGCGCGGCCTGTATTTCTCGATCAGTTTTTTGTTGGGCATCAGTAGCGCGATAATTTTCTTAACCGCCTGCTCAATGTCGCGGCCATACTTTACCTCTGCCGGTTTCGGTGCCTTGCCGGAACGCGCAATCGCAATCGCCGCATCAAGCATCTCATCAACGCCTTCATCCTTGTGCCCAACCGTCGGGACAATTGGCACGTCGAGCAATTCGGAAAGCATCTTGATATCGACTTCGTAGCCACGGCTCT
The DNA here is from genome assembly GCA_964434335.1 of uncultured Planctomycetota bacterium. Classification (GTDB taxonomy): domain Bacteria; phylum Planctomycetota; class B129-G9; order B129-G9; family B129-G9; genus JAUWEX01. Next base: position 2,906 of record CAYSUZ010000198.1, read on the forward strand.
TGGCGATGTCGCTCATATTAAATGCGAAAACCAGCGGCACGCCCAGTTCGATAAACTGCGTTGCGAGATATAAATTGCGCTCGAGATTCGACATGTCGATGATGTCTATGAGAACGTCGGGGTTTTCGTTGATGATGTAATTACGCGCGACAACCTCCTCGACAGAATATGCCGTGAGGCTGTACGTACCGGGCAAATCGACGATGTCCAGCGCAACACCTTTGTGCGTCGAATAGCCAGTCTTGGTCTCAACCGTTACACCGGCATAGTTGCCGACCTTCTGGCGCTCACCAGTGATTTTGTTGAAAATTGTGGTCTTGCCAGCGTTGGGATTACCTGCCAGCGCAATCGCAAATCTTTCTTTGCTATCCATATGCCCCTTGCCCATAATCAGTCTAGCCTAACTTTATACGATGAGGCGAACATGTGCGGTAAAATTTTTTATTGCTCTACCATAATCTTTTGCGCCATCCCCCTGCCGAGTATAACACGCGAACCCTTGATAGCGATGACGAACGGACCGAATCGGTCGTTGGTAAGGACATGAAGTAAACATCCGGGCATTATCCCCATATTGGCAAGACGCTGCTTGAGTTCACGACCTGCGTCGATAATCGCCAGTTTAACGTCACTGCCAGCCGACACACTCACCAGCGGCTTGAGAGACTTTTTAGATTCCGATATCACAAGACTGTCCTTGCTTTTCTATTTTTTAGCGGATTTTGTGTTATTGCGACACTTCTCGATGCTCATAGCACAGTCGGATCTGATTCGACCATTTTTGCAATAGTAATTGAACCCGTCGATGATGCCCTTCAAACCAATCGGGCACTCTTCGACAAACTGCGTAAAATTCACGAGTCTTTTAAGCACTTTCGGGCCGACAGCATGCTCCATGCGACAGGCATTTTCATCGGCCAGCTCGGCATCAATGCCAAGCACTTTTTCCAGAAAACGAGCCAAGCTCACATGTCGTTTGAAAATTTCCTGCGCGATCTTCTTGCCCTTTGGCGTCAGGGTTACAAAACTGTACGGCGTGTGATCCACATACCCCTTCTTGACGAGAACCTTCAAC
>CAYSUZ010000199.1:0-3948 GCA_964434335.1 uncultured Planctomycetota bacterium
ATCCTTTTCATAAGGATACAGCATGTCGGGCATCCTGAGGTTGACCTTGAGGTTGCGGTTGTTGACAGAGTTCAACACCACCCCGAATATGTCGTCGCCTTTTGTTGTCTGTGCGCGACCAAAACCGGTCATGCTAATTAGCGTTCGCTTGCTTATTGCGGCCATGTTTGTATTCCGATAGAAGAGTTTAGGATGTGGCCGTCGCGTTTATTATCGCGTATACCAATGCCAGAATCAGAAACGCCGATCCTAGATATACCGTAATTTTGCTCAAAAACGAGCCTGCTCTCGTGCCAAGTACGCCGCCGGAGTCGCCTCCGCCGAACGCTCCTGCCAGACCGCCTGCGCCGCCCTTTTGGATGAGCACGAGGAATATCACCAGTACGCTGATGATTGCGAAAAGAATCAGAATCGGCACTTTGAGCCACGCCAGCGAGGCGAGAGGCATTATGATGTTAGCCAGCATTTAATTTTTGCTCCTGAAATATCTTATTGCGGTTATCGTTTTTCGTATCTGATAATTTTTTCGAACGAATCCACCTTCATGCTTGCGCCGCCGACGAGTGCGCCATCGATTTCGGGCATGTTAAGCAGTTCCGCAGCATTTTCGGGCTTCACGCTGCCGCCGTACTGTATTCTGATAGCGCGTGCTTTCTCTTCGCCGAATTTCTCGGTTAGGAGTTTGCGAATCAGCACATGTACGTCGTTGGCCATTTCTGGCGTGGCGGTTTTGCCCGTGCCTATCGCCCAGACAGGCTCGTAAGCGACTACTATTGTTTCTGCGCCCTCGTTCGGCAGCCCCTTCAGGCCCTCGATCACGTGGCGCGTTATAACTTTTTCTGTCTCGTTGTCTTCGCGCTGATCGATTGTCTCGCCGACACAAAGAATCGGCTTGAGGCCCGCAGCAAACGCCTTGAGTAGCTTCTTGTTTATTATTTCGTCCGTCTCGCCGATAACGTGCCGCCGTTCGGAATGGCCCAAAACCACGTAGCCACATCCCGCATCAAGCAGCATCGAAGTCGATATCTCGCCGGTGAATGCGCCGTCATCCTCGAAGTAGCAGTCCTGCGCGCCCAGCGCGATATTCGAGCCTTGCAGCGCTGCAGCAACCGCGGTCATCTGCACGTAAGTCGGGCACACGCCGATCTCTACATCGTCGACGTCTTTGAGTCGCGCGGCAAGCTCCCCCGCCAGCGCACTTGCGCTCGCAAGGGTCATGTTCATCTTCCAATTGCCCGCGACAAACGGTCTTTTGTTTAGATGCATAAAGGCATACCTCCCCCACTCATAACGCAAACCATATATAATACTCCCATAGCCCCGTCGTGTCAAACATAAAGTGAGCCGCGAGGCCGTTACGGGCAAATGAGTATGTTTGGGGATAAATAAATATTTTCTGTCTGGGAGCGGGTTCTGCCTGCGGACTTGCCCGCGGCGGGCGGTCGTGGTATATTTCCCCAAATTAGATATGAGGGTTCCGCATGTTCAAACGTCTAAAATTCGGTTGCCACAACATGATAAACGCCATGCCTATCGTTTACGGCATGCTCAGCGAAGACCCCGCCTTCGAACTCGTCCGCGGCACACCCGCTGGCCTTGCCGGAAAGCTGGTCAGTGGCGAACTCGACGTTGCGATCATACCTTCAGTCGAATACCTCCACCATCCCGAATACGTCATCGCCTCGCCCGTGTGCATAGCGGCCCGCGAGGACGTGATGAGCGTCAAACTCTACTCTCGCAAGCCCCCCGGCGAAATCCGTACGCTGGCGCTTGATGATAAATCCCTCACATCGGCGCGGCTGGTGCGAATAATTCTGCAAAAACGCTATGGCGCGATTCCTCGATGCAGCGTTACCGGTATATATCCCGACCTGGCGCATATTCCCGAAGACGCGATACTCATCATCGGCGACGAAGCCCTGACTATTCCCGAGGACGGCTTTACGGTTTTCGATCTGGCGCGCGAGTGGCGGGCGATGACCGGTCTGTCGTTCGTCTTTGCTCTTTGTTGCTGTCGCCGTGGCGCCGAACTCGGCGATCTGCCCGAAGTCCTCGCCGACTCGCTCAGTCGCGGTCTTGCCGGGATTGACAACATTGTCGGTCGCATCGCCGACTCCACGCCGATCCCTCGTGCGACGCTGGAACGATATTTTGCGAACGCGATCCACTACAACCTTGGTCCCGATGAGGCGCTCGGCTTGCGGCGCTACTACGCCGAGATCGTTGCGGCTGAGATGTGGCACGAAGACCGCGAGCTGGAATATCTGTGAGCGCGTTGCCCTCAAATAAACGATTCTCCAAAGAGCAGGCGCTGGCTTTGCTGCAATCGCACGACCTGATTGCGCTTGGAGCGCGTGCCGACGCGATGCGCCGCGAACTGCATCCCGCTGCCCGCGTAACCTACATCGTAGACCGCAACATCAACTACACCGATGGCTGCGTTTCGCGCTGCCGGTTTTGCGCTTTTTGGCGCGACCCCCGCGAGGCCTACGTTCTTGGCGAAGATGATCTCGCCGCCAAAATCGAACACACCATCGCGCTCGGTGGACGCCAGATATTGCTTCAGGGCGGTCTGCATCCCGACCTGCGCATCGATTTCTACGAGCGGATGCTGCACTTCATCAAAGACCGCTTCGGGATTCATATCCACGGCTTCTCGCCGCCCGAAATTGTTCACATCGCCCAAATTAGCGGGCTGGAAATTCCCGTAGCGTTGGAAAAACTACGCGCTGCGGGCCTCGATACTATTCCCGGCGGCGGCGCTGAGATACTTGTTGAGCAAGTCCGTGCCCGGATCAGCCCCGGCAAATGCACCGCCGCGCAATGGCTCGACGTTATGCGCTGTGCTCATAATATGGGCATCCGCAGCACTGCCACGATGATGTTTGGCCACGTCGAGACCATGCAAGACCGTGTCGAGCATCTCGACGCGATCCGCGCTCTTCAGGACGAGACCGGCGGTTTTACCGCTTTCATCCCGTGGACTTTTCAGCCGCGCAACACCGCGCTGGCCGATGTGCGTGCTGTCGGCGCGTTTGAATATCTCAAAACCCTTGCCGTCAGCCGCCTCTATCTCGACAACATCGAAAACATCCAGGCTTCCTGGGTGACGCAGGGCGCTCGCATCGGGCAACTGGCCCTGCGCTTTGGTGCCAACGACATGGGCGGCACGATGATCGAAGAAAATGTCGTGCGCGCCGCTGGCGTCGAGTTCCGCACCGACGCCGACGATCTTGAGCGCATCATCCGCGATGCAGGCTTCACTCCCCGCCGCCGCGATTGCTGTTACAATCTTTTGTGATAAAAAAATCACTTTCAAAACCATTTCCTCGCTTCCTGTTCTTGCAAAAAAACTCATAGTGCGATAGCATGAAAATTTATTGAACGATTGTGTAATAATGAGGTAATTATGATCGAACGAGTCGGTATAGCCGGAGCCGGGAAGATGGGCCGTGGCATCGCGCAGCGCACAGCACAGGCGGGCGCGGACGTGATCCTTTACGATTTTTTTCCCGACGCACTCGACGCTGGTCTTGCGGGTATACGCGCAACCCTCGCCCAGGCAGTCGAGCGCGAAATATTCACCTCGTCGCAGGCACGCGATATTAGGCGGCGCATCATCGGTTCCAACGATATCGAAGACCTTGCCGAAGCCGGTCTCGTCATCGAGGCGATACCCGAAAGCATCGAGATCAAGGCAGATTTCTTTGGCCTGCTGGACCGGGTCTGCCCGTCCCAGACCATTTTCGCCACTAACACTTCGTCGCTTAGCGTTGCCGAACTCGCCACAGCCTCCGGGCGTCCTGAGCGCTTTCTTGGCCTGCACTACTTTTATCACGCGGCCAAAAACCGCCTCATCGAAATCATTCCCGGCGAAGAAACATCGATTAAGACACTCGAATTCGCGCGTGATTTTGCCCAGGACTGCGCTTTGAGCGCGATTATCAC
>CAYSUZ010000200.1:0-3943 GCA_964434335.1 uncultured Planctomycetota bacterium
ATATAGCGATCCCTTGTGTCGAGGCGTCGGGGCGCGATGTAGCCTTCGAAAAACTTACGATTTGAGCGGAATTTGCGCGGACTTGGGTGCTTGCGCGTGAAATATGAGTAGTCTGAGTAGTAAGAACCGGGCACAGTCTTTACCGAGTAGTATCCGTTATATAGTTTATGCGTATGTGGCGCTCCCCATTCAATATAGGGCTTGTTGTGTTCGCTGCCTATTGCATATTGAGTTTGTTCACGCGTTGTAAGATCCGAATATGGGTGGTCTGATTTGCGAAAATAGTCCTTGCAGGCCAGCGTAGAGCATCCCGTTGCTACGCAAACACACAAGACCAGCGTTGCGAGTGCGATAATTTGTTTCATAGCATATCTCCGCCGATATTAGGTGTCAGTATCTTCTCCTCAGCAATTATCGCCATCCCATGGGTTGATAGTCAAGTAAAATCCTCCAAATCGCTTGCATTTTAAGTTTGGATGGAATATATTACCGTAGTTAGCCCCGGTAGCTCAGCAGGACAGAGCGTCGGTTTCCTTCGAAAGAGGGTCCCGGTTCGGTAACGAATCGGTGAAAATTGGGTGAATTCGGTGAACCCCCACGCACTTTTTATGCGCTACTGCGCTTGTGCCGGGCAACGCCGAGCCGAGCCGGTTCCGCCGGACAGGTGGCGTTTTGCGTCGCTTGGTCGCGGGAGAAATCCCGGGACAGCGGGCCGGAAGGTGTAGAGGCCAGGGTATGAGGTTGCCGGACCGATAAGTGCCCCTCGAGCGCCCGACATCCGTGGTTGTTTTGCGGATGATGACATGGTCCAGCCCCGTGTGGAAATACGGGATCGCTGAAACCGAAGGTCACAGGTTCGAGCCCTGTCCGGGGTATTTGATTTTATTCCTTTCTCGCCCAAAGCGGGAATCAGGTTTATTCTGGATATTTTGCGGAGCGCAAATGGCAACAGATAATAAAAAAGAATTCGACGGTCATCATGAGAAGGTCAGCCACGCTGGAGAAAAACCTGACCAGTTCGTTGAATACAGCGAGAAATTGATTGATTTCTCACGTCGCAACGCCGTTACAATTACTTTGATAGCCGTTACCATCGTTGTTGGTATTATTATGGTTGCCAAGTTTGCCAACGATGCAGGTAAAGAAGAAAAAAATTATTGCAAACGGGTGAGCCAATACGAGTATTCCGATTTCCAAGCTGTCGAACTAGCGCCTGACGAAAAAAAGGCTAGAGCTGAGACGTTCATCGTGGACAACTTCAAGACGCTTTGCGAGAACAATCTCGATCACGACAAAGCACTTGGGACGCTTGTGGCGCTGGGTACTAGGGCCGAATTGACGGCGGAACAGTTCCTTAGCGAAAACAATGCCAATGCCGCCTTGTGGGCGTGGCAGACCATTCTCGAAAAATTTTCAGACTCCGAGCTTGCCAAGGCCGTCGATCCCAACGATCAAGAGAATATTCTCAACAAGCACATTGTTCGGATGAATAATCTTTTGACACAGATACAAGACATCAAGCAGAAGGCAGGATTTGATCCCGAAGGCTTGAGCGAAGCCGTCGATCCCTATGCCGCGTACAGGAAGATGATGCAATAATTGTTTTGCAAAACAGGAACGTGATTCTTTGTCCTGTCCTATTTTTAGAGTTGGTGCCAGCCAGAATATGTCAGAAAACAGCATTCTTTTTAATAAACAGATATACGTTGTATCCGAAAGCGAAACGGGCAAAAGAGTCGACAAATTCCTTTCGGATAAAGTACGTTCCTTGTCTCGTGCTTATATCCAGAGCCTCATCAAAGGAGGTCATGTAACAATTGATGGAGCTACCTGTAAGCGCAATACACCCGTGCGCGAGTTCCAGAGCGTCATGATGGAAGTTGCTCTACCTGCCGATTTCTCCCCCGCGCCCGAAGACATTGCCTTGAATATCCTCTACGAAGACGAGGATTTAGTTGTTGTCAACAAACCTTCCGGATTGGTGGTTCACCCGGCACCGGGCCACTTTGAAGGCACCCTTGTCAACGCGTTGATGAATCACTGTGGCACGCTTTCCGACATGGCTGGTCCCTTGAGGCTTGGTATCGTTCATCGTCTCGACAAAGACACATCTGGCGCAATGGTCGTGGCCAAACACAACCAGGCTCATGATGCTCTCGCGTTGCAATTCCGAGAACGAAGCGAGCTGCTGATTAAAGAATACATTGCGATAAGTGAAGGTGAATTTCGATTTGACGCTGACACAATTGATCTGCCGCTGGGCAGGCATTTTCGCGACAAGAAAAAAATTGCCGTGGTTTTTGGCGGCGGCAAAGAATCTATCAGTCGCTACCAGGTGTTGGAGCGTTTCAAAAACTTCACCTTTACGCAGGTGCGGCTCAAAACCGGCCGTACGCATCAGATTCGTGTGCACTTAAAAGCCCTAGGCCATCCGGTTATCTGTGACGGCTACTACGGCAACCGCAACCGATTGCGCGTGCGTGATTTAGTGCCCGAAAAAAACCGCGCCGCGATGACCGATTATCAACTCAACCGCATCCTCATAGCGCGCCAGGCGCTTCACGCGCACAGATTGCAGTTCGAGCATCCCACAACCGGTGAACTCATCGATGTTCGCGCTGACTATCCCAAGGATATTAGCGAAACTCTCAAAGCCCTGCGGGAATGGGCTACACTGGAGAGCGAGAGTTGAACAGGTCTATTAATAGACCAAAAGGGCAGGTCTTGCCTGATGTGATAGAGATCAAAGGCCAGCCGCACAGTTGTGTTGACATTCTCAAGGAAGATTTTTACGCCATAACCCGCATATACTAAGGTCCCGCCGGTAAATTCATAGCCAAGGCCAGCCAACTTTATCCGTATCGTAATTTTTTGCGGGAATGGGCTGCGGCGTTTTTGGTCAAGCGCGAATTGCGCAATCACAAACGCCTCGAACACATCGAAGAGATTCCGCGCATCGTTTGCAAAATAGGGCGTTTCGGTTTTGTGCGCGAATACATCCCCGGTACGACTCTCAATCGCGTCGGCAAGGTCAACGATGATTATTTCGACGGCCTCAAGGTGATTCTCGAAAAAGTTCATGCTGCTGGAGTGGCGCATGTCGATATCGAAAAACCTGAAAACATTCTTGTTGGTGAGGACGGCAAACCCTACATCATAGATTTTCAGATATCGTGGTGTCCGTATCACTGGCTGGGGGTGTTTCGCTGGCTGACGTGGCCGCTGTTCCGCATTGCGCAAAATGAAGACTGGTATCACTTCTACAAGCACAAACGCAAATGCCGGAAAGATCTCGCCACCGAGGAGGAATACCTGTTGGGCAAACGCCTGAGCTGGGTGATAAAACTTCACAGGTTCGTTACCCAACCGTATTTCTTCATCCGCCGCCGTATTCAGAAGCAACGCCAAATGGGGCGGGGTGAAGACAGGCCGAGCGAAGAAAAACGCGCGGCCTATCGCGACACCTCCACACCCCGAGAATCATAATTCCTCGACGAATCCCTTAATTGCTGCTTGCGTATTTGTGTTGTTCTATTACCGAAGCCGTCTTTTTCTTCAAATCCGCCGCCATCTTTGCGTTACATTGCGCGTCAACCTCATCACGACTATTGCGTTTTTTGCTTTTGAGATTAAGCGCGGCGATTGCTTTGCCGTCGAGCTTGGCATTGACCGCAACCATAGCCAGCGGGAACCCACTCTTCACGTCTATCAACAAACCCTGTGCTGCAGCTGTGGCTTGGATCGAGTTGCCCGGAAGACAGAACAGGCCTATCCCCGTAAAATATCCCAGAGCCAGAGGATTATAAAAATCTTCAATGACAGCGTTTTTTGTGTAGACGAACAGGACATCCGCGCCCAAGGCAGCGGCGCATTTTCTGATGCGTGTCAGGTTTGACGAGCCTGGGCCGAAGGAGACGAGCGGCTCGACGCGTCTTATTGCGGC
>CAYSUZ010000201.1:0-3943 GCA_964434335.1 uncultured Planctomycetota bacterium
CGACGCACAGGGCGACGAGAAGTTTGTAACCTGCAACGCCGACGAAGGCGATCCAGGCGCATTTATGGATCGCAGTGTTCTTGAGGGCGACCCCAATGCTGTGCTCGAAGGCATGGCCATCGCCGGATACGCTATCGGCTCGTCGCAGGGTTTCATTTACTGCCGCGCGGAATATCCGCTGGCTATAAAGCGACTCAACATCGCCATCGCGCAGGCCCACGAGAAGGGTTTGCTGGGCAAGGATATCTGTGGCAGCAAATTTGATTTCGACATCAAGATCGCGCAGGGCGCCGGGGCATTTGTCTGTGGCGAAGAGACTGCGCTGATCGCGTCGATAGAAGGCCAGCGCGGCAACCCGCGCGTTCGCCCGCCGTTCCCGGCGGTCAAGGGCCTGTGGCAAAAGCCGACGCTGCTCAACAACGTCGAGACCTATGCCAACGTGCCGCACATCATCGCCAGAGGCTCCGATTGGTATTCGTCTATCGGAACCGAGGACAGCAAGGGCACGAAAGTCTTTGCGCTGGCGGGAAAGGTCAAGAACACCGGCCTGGTCGAGGTGCCGATGGGCACGACGATCCGTGCGATAGTCGAGGTTGCTGGCGGCGGGATGGAGAAGAAGAATATTCCGTTCAAGGCCGTGCAGATGGGCGGCCCGTCGGGTGGCTGTATTCCGGCGGAGTATCTCGATCTGGGTATAGATTACAAATCGATCTCGCAAACCGGCGCTATCATGGGTTCGGGCGGGCTGATCGTTATGGACGCCGACACGTGCATGGTTGACGTGGCGCGTTATTTCCTGTCGTTCACGGTCGAAGAATCCTGCGGCAAGTGTGTGCCGTGTCGCATCGGCCTCAAGCGGCTGCTGGAGGTTTTGGAGGAGATCGTGGCCGGGCGCGGCAAGCTCGAGCACATCGACTTCCTCGAAGAACTCTGCGAAACCATCGGCAACACTGCACTTTGTGGACTGGGCACCACTGCGCCCAATCCCGTGCTGACGACCCTGCGGTATTTCAGGGACGAATACATCTCGCACATCGAAGCGAAGTATTGCCCGGCGCATACCTGCCCCGAGCTGTGCAAATTCGAAGTGGTCGAAGAGAAGTGCGTCAAGTGTGGCGCGTGTTTCAAGGCCTGCCCCTCCGGCGCGGTATCGTGGGAGAAGGGTGGCGTGGCCAAGATCGACCGGGACAAATGCACGAAGTGCATGTCGTGTTATAAAGCGTGCAATTTTGGAGCGATAGCATGATTAAACTGACCATAGATGGCAAAGAGATACAGGCACAGCAAGGTCTGACCGTGCTGGAAGCCGCTCTCGACGCCGAGATGTATATTCCGAACCTGTGCTGGCATCCCAATCTGCCCAAACTCGGCGCGTGCAGAATGTGCATCGTCGAGATCGAAGGCATGCGTGGACTGCCGGTGTCTTGTACCACCGAGGCCCGCGAGGGGATGGTGGTTACGACTAATTCCGAAAAGATAAAGAACTATCGCAAGAACATCGTCTGGTTGCTGCTCAGCGAGCATCCTGCGGAGTTGGGCGAGAACGACCAGTTTAGAAAGGTCGTCGATTACGTCGGTCGCAAGGAACTGCTCAAGGGCTTCGCGCCCAAAGAGCGGAACCTGCCGATTATCTCCGACGAACCGATGATCGCGGTCGATTCCAACAAATGCATCCTGTGCGGGCGCTGCGTGCGCGCGTGTCAGGAAGTTCGCGGCTGTGGCGCGATAGGATTTGTCAATCGCGGCATCGAAACGATAGTCCAGACTTCCGCAGCCGAACCACGTATGGATTCGGGCTGCAAATTCTGCGGCGCGTGCGTCGAAGTCTGTCCGACCGGTGCGCTTACTTATAAGGAAGACAACGTTGATCGCACCGAGAAGGAATTCGCGCTGTCGTGTCAGTGGGGCTGTCCGGCTCATGTCGATGTGCCGACCTACGTGCGCTTTATTGCCGACGGTCGCTATCAGGACGCGCTCGACGTTATCCGCGAGACCGTGCCGTTCCCCGGTTCGCTTGGTCGTGTTTGTCCGCATCCGTGTCAGGACGCCTGCCATCGTGCCGAGATTAACGACGCAATTCAGATCCGCGATCTCAAGCGTTTCGTCGCAGACCGCGACAACGGGCGCTGGCGCGATACGCAAAAACTCGGTGGCAACACCGGCAAGAAAGTCGCGATTATCGGCGGCGGCCCGGCGGGGCTGAGCGCGGCGTGGATGCTGCGCAAATTCGGCCACGCGGCGACGGTCTTCGAGAAGATGGAGCAGGGCGGCGGCATGATGCGCGCAGGAATTCCGCGCTATCGCCTGCCTGCCGAGGTTCTCGACGGCGAGATAAACGATATCGCCGAGATGGGCGTAGAGATAAAGTACAACACCAAGATCGAGTCGCTTGGCGAGTTGTTCGATCAGGATTATGACTCGGTGATTATCGCGCTGGGCGCGGCTGACGGCATGACGATGGGTATCAAGGGCGAGGAAGACCCGCGCGCGATGGACGGGCTTTCGGTGCTGGACTCGATTAGTTTTGGCCGCGAGATCGATCTCGGCAAGAGCATCGCGGTGGTCGGCGGCGGCAACGTTGCGATGGATGTGGCGCGTACTGCGCTGCGTCTCGGCGTCGAAGATGTCAACATCATCTATCGCCGCACCGAAAAAGAGATGCCCGCATGGCAGGAAGAGATTGACTTCGCCAAGGAAGAAGGCGTCAAGATGAATTTCCTGAACACGCCGATTCGAATCAAAGACGGCGGCGAGTGCCTCAACGTTATTTGTCAGAAGATGGAACTCGGCGAACCCGACGAAAGCGGTCGCCGTAGACCCGTGCCCGTGGAAGGCTCGGAATATACAATGAAGGTCGATCGGCTGATTATGGCTATCGGCCAGCGCGTCAACATGCCAGAGGCTTACGGTATCAAGGCCAACCGCAAGGGCCAGCCTATTATCGGCACCAATACGCGAAGCACCAGCCGCAAGGGTGTGTTCGCCGCGGGCGATATGGTTACCGGCCCGGCGACGGTTATCGAGGCGATTCACGCCGGACGTTTGGCCGCGATGGCTGCGGACAAATTCCTCGGGGGGACTGGCAAGGTCAACGAGACGCTGGTCGAGCGCGGCGAGCAGCCTGCTAATATTGGCAGGAATGCGGACTTTGCCGAATGGCGTCGCGCGCACTCGCCGGTGCTTCCGCTTAAAGAACGCTTTGGCGGGATGCCCGAGGTTGAGGGCGCGTACGAAGAGAAGGTCGCGCTGGAGCAGGCGGAGCGATGCCTGCGCTGTGGGCTGCGGCTGCAACTCGAAGAAGTGCCGATGCCGCCGGAGAAGAGTTGCTGTTGCGATTCTGGCTGCGATGCGGGCTGCGAGGGCGATTGCGACTGCGAGTAATATCAATCACATAATAACGAAGGGCGCGAGCAATCGCGCCCTTTTTTTGTGCGGAGATATAAAAAACCCTGAATAGCTCTGGTCTGTCAGATGTACATGAATATGACGAAGGCGATTGAGATGATGAAGCCGAAAAGCGCGGCCTTGCACCATTCTTTGGCGTTCTCCGAGGCCTTGATCGCGCCTTTGTAGTCGCCGATAATATAGCGTTTTTTGACTTTCGTGGCGTTGATGGTCGCCGCGATGCCCAGCGGCAGGACGAGGATCATAGAGAGGATCGCCCACAAAATGTGGTTGTTGGGCATTGGTGTTTTTTTGTCGGAGTCTTTTGCGATGCGCTCCGTTTTGGTCTCGGCGGTGAAGGTCGCGGCGCATTTCGGGCAGACGACCTCGGAGCCGATTTCAATATCGGTATCCTCGAAGGAGTGCTCGCATTTCGGGCATTGGTGTTTTTCGCTCATGGTTTCCACCGTTCGTTGGGTGTTATTCAGGAAATGAATTTCCCTGTATTTTTATCGTACTGGCTGCGCTCGTGATTGTCATGTGTTTTTTTGTTTGCTGC
>CAYSUZ010000202.1:0-3897 GCA_964434335.1 uncultured Planctomycetota bacterium
GACTTGATTCCTGACATCCTGTGCAACTCCGGTGGCGTTGTTGTGAGTTACTTCGAGTGGCTCCAGAACAAGCGCAGCGAACGCTGGTCGCTTGAAGAAGTTGACACCAAACTCAGCAAGAAGATCATTGAAGCATATACAGACATCAAAAAAATCGCCAACGAATACAAGACCGATTGGCGTACTGCCGCGAATATCAAAGCTCTCAAGACCATTGAACTGGTCTATCAAGAACGCGGCATCTATCCGTAATCTTTAACCCATTAGGTGGATCATGGAAGTCACCCAGTCTGATACCTGTCCGTATGTCGCGGTAATCGACTGGCTCGAGCGCAAGGCGGCGATGCTGGAAGTGGATCCGGAATTTGTAAAGGTCCTCTCACATCCAGCGAGCAGGCTCAGGGTACATATCCCCGCCTTAATGGACGACGGCAGCATAGAATTGTTCGAAGGTCTCCGCGTCCAGCACAACAATGCGCTGGGGCCATATTTAGGCGGATTGCGCCTGCATCCGAGCGTTAGCGAAGGCTCGATGACGGTGCTGGCAACCTGGCGTACGATGAAAAACGCGCTGGTTGGCGTTCCCTTTGGCGGCTCGCAGGGCGGGATAATTCTCGACCCCGCGCAGTATTCGCCGAAGGAAATCGAACGCATCATACGTCGATTTACCTATGCGCTCGGCGTCAATATTGGGCCGGAATACGATGTTATCTGTCCCGATGTCAATACCGATTCACGCATAATGTCGTGGGTGCTCGATACTTATATAACAACTATGCCACCTTACGAACGCGAGCGAAACGCTCACGTAGTAACAGGCAAGCCTCAGCATTTGGGTGGCATCGAAGGCTGGGAAAAAGCCTCGGGCCAAGCTGTGGTTTACGCGATAGAAGCGTGGGCTGCCGAAAAGAAGTTTGATCTCAAAGGCGCGACGTTCGTCATGCAGGGTTTCGGTCACACCGGCGAGTGGGCCGCAAGGCTGCTCTGTCAAGAGGGCATGAAACTCGTAGCCGTGCGCGATGCATCGGGGGCGGTAGCAAATCCCGACGGCATCGACCCGGAACAGTTGAGTCAACATGTCGCTCGGCACGACAAGATTGCCGGATTCGACGACGCGCAGGCCATCGATCATGCAAAGCTGTTTGGCACCAAAGCGGATATCTTTATCACCGCCGCGCTGAGCAACCAGATAAACGCGCAGACGGCTCCTTTGCTCGATGTGCGGCTGGTAGTCGAGGCAGCTGACGGCACGACAGACCCGCAAGGCGACATGATACTCCAGCAGCGCAAGATCGATCTGTTGCCCGACATCATGTGCAACACAGGATCATCGCTGGCGAGTTACTACGAATGGCTCCAGAACAAGCGCAGCGAACGCTGGGATGCCGAAGAAGTCGACATCCGACTCAAGCGCACGGTCACCGAGGCGTATGACGAAGTCAAAGCCGCGATGGACCGTTACGAAGTAGACCGGCGCACAGCGTCGTATATTAGTTCGTTGTTCAAGATCGAATCGGTTTACCGCAACCGGGGATTCTATCCCTAAATTACAACACCAACGCAGACTCCATCAGAAAGGGCCGGAGTGCGATATGTTCGAGACATCGAACTTATGTGCTCCGGCTGCTTTTTTTCAAAAAGCTATCGACACTGTTTTTGACAGAGCGTTTGCATTGCGACACGCCCTTAATCGTGGGCAAAGTAATACATGTTAAGCACGCCATTTTGCGTAACGGCAGGCGTGTTCAAAAAAATATTCGGTCTTTGCGTTTTAGCCGCGCAACCGCGCCGCGCAAGGGCGCAAAGCGGTGGATAATTAGTAGAAATGGATTGACAAAGCGCCAAAATCGCATATAATTTTCGCCTTGAGTAGTACCCAAGGGCTTATAGCTCAGTTGGCTAGAGCGTCCGGCTGATAACCGGAAGGTCGCTGGTTCGAATCCAGCTAAGCCCACCAAAAATCACAGGGAAGGCCATGCGCCTTCCCTTTTTTTTGCCCGCGATGTTGGCCGCATTCCTCATCTGTCAAAATCTTATTACGCGCAGATTTTTGAACTTCGCCTTGTTCGGTTGCAAATCATGGTATATATTGCGTGTGTCGGTAATAACGAATCACAATCAATCAGGAGAGAGCCATGTCAAATCACATTTATATTTTTCTCGTCTTCGCGCTGTGTCTCTTGTGCGTCTCGATAGGCTGCGATGATAAGGATACCGATACACCAGATAGGAATACGTCTTCAGGTGCGACTAAAGCACCGGGCGATACCGATCCGGCGGCGAGCGACAAGGATAGGGCACTCGAATACAATATCGCTGGCATAAAGGAAATCCTCAAAATGACTGGCCACGCCGACAGTGTTGGCGACATCGCGTTCAGTCCCGACAGCAAGACGCTGGCCTCGGCGAGTTCCGACGAGACGATAAAGGTGTGGGACGTCGCAACCGGCAAAATTAAATTTACTATAGATTGCAATGTCGATGATGGTTGCCAGGAAGTCAGCTCCGTAGCAATAAGCTTCGATGGCAAAATCCTGGCATCGGGTTGTGCGGATGGAATCGTAACGTTGTGGAACGCGGCCAATGGCAAAAAATTGTTCCCGCTCGATGGTCACGACGGATATGCTGTGAATTGTGTGGCGTTCAGCCCTGACGGTCAGATTCTAGCTGTCGGTGATGCGTACCAGAGGATAAAGTTGTGGGACGTTGCCAAACGCACAGTAATTAGGCCGCTGACCGGGCATGGCGGCGACTTGCGTTCGCTGGCCTTTAGTCCCGATGGCAAGACGTTGGCCTCGGGCAGCGAAGATGAAAAGGTGAAGTTGTGGAATGTCGCCGACGGCAGCGAAATAATTACACTATTTGGGCATACCGGCACGGTGTATTCCGTTGTCTTCAGCCCTGATGGCAAGACACTAGCTTCGGGCAGTTACGACGGATCGGCGAAGTTATGGGACGTTGCTAGTCACGAAGAAATCGCTACGCTGCGCGAGGGTGTCGGCGGTATTGTCTCATCCGTCTCTTTTAGCCGCAGTGGCAAGACGCTGGCTGTGGGCGGAGATGATGGGGAGATAAAACTATGGGACATCGCCAGCGGCAAAAAAATAGCCACGCTAAGCGGGCAGGGGAAATTTGTAACGTGTGTCGCCTTCAGTCCCGACGGTAAGACGCTGGCCACGGGCAACGCAAGCAATACGATACAGTTGTGGGGCGTCGTCAAACCGTAATTACGTGAAGCCGCGCTATTTTTATCGAGATACCACAGGCCAAAAATCATGACTCAGAGAACCAATTCCGGTTCTCTGAGTTTTTTTATCGGTCAGCCATTCGTCAGGGGCCTGAAAGCCAAATAATCCGTTACTCAATAGGGGAGAAGCAGCATGATTATTCGAGATCGAAAACGAGTAACTGCGGGCCAGCGGGGATTTGGTTATGTAGGCGTACGACGGGCGGCTGGTGCCGAACCCGCGGAAGTACCGGAAGAAACGCGTGGAGCTACAGGGCGGCTTGCGCCTGGCAGTTTAACTTAACGAAAGCGAGGACCTATGTTATTCGGAATGCGATTCGTCTTCGGCAGCGTATTCGTACAGGTTTCTCAACATCATCTCAGTAAATTTAATGGATGTCTTGGCTTCATCTTGGCTGGTTTTATAAATCTTATGGCCAGCCATGTTGCCCATTTTTCTTACCTTGTCAACGATGCTTTTATGGCTTTTAAGAATATGGCCCTCCTCTTCCAAAAAATCTATGCATTGGAGGAAGGTTCCTTTCTTCAAACCTTTTTTGTAAGCCACATACAAGATAATCGATCGACAACACAAAGCAACGGCACGGTAAGCCGCAACAGCGCAACAATTTCGAGCCTCTTCGTAAAGACCTTTAATGTCATCGGGAAGG
>CAYSUZ010000203.1:0-3895 GCA_964434335.1 uncultured Planctomycetota bacterium
AATTCGAAGTCGGAAAGAGTATCACATCTTCAATCACGATACACGATCACGCATTGTTTTTTACTGCGGACGAGGATATCATCTGCCTTGAAGACCGCCGATGTAATCCACTAGCAATCAAAACGGCGACGCGGTATTCACAGATAGTCGCATCTCAGAAGAAAAACGAGGCGCAGATAAGTGTGCTGGTGGAAAAACTTGGATCGGAAAAGGCGGCTGAACGCGAATCCGCGCGCAAGGAATTGCACAAGATGGGCTTGACCGCTTATCCCTTGTTGCAAGCTGGCACGAAAAGCAGCGAGGCGGAAATATCTGATGCCTGTGCTACGCTGATCAAAAAAATAGAAAAGGAAGTTAGCGCGTTCGAGTTTATCAAAAAGCAAGGTTTCGGCGAGTCGTCGGAGTATTTCCTGACGGTGCTTAAGACCTGTCGGACTGTTTTTGTCAAGCAGTGTATCGAAGCGCTTGCCCGGATAACCGGCAAAAAATTCAAGGGCGATTTTGCTGATATTGAGACCGCTCGCAAAGCCGCATTTACGCAATACTCCGCGCCAGTGCCGGAGCCAGCGGGCAAAACCGATAAGTAATGAGTTGCCCGAAGCAACCAGTAATAATACGTTTTTTAGTGAATAGTGAATTATGGAAAACCTGAAAAAGATAATTACCGAGAAAGAAATTGCTGATCGCGTGGATGTTCTCGCCACGCAGATCAATTGCGATTACGGTGGCGAGGGGCTGGTGGTGATGTGTGTCCTCAGCGGCAGCGTCATCTTTCTCGCCGACCTCATCCGCAGACTCAACATGCCTTTGACGCTGGATATGATCAGCGTTACCTCTTATTCCGGCGACGCTACGGCTCCGTCGCGGCTGAAATTCCTGAAGATGTTTTCCGAAGACGTGCGTGATCGCCACGTGCTGGTGCTGGACGATATCTGCGATACGGGTGCGACGTTGGACGAAATTATGCGGCGTGTTAGCGCGATGAAACCGAAGTCGGTGCGTTCGTGTGTGTTGCTTGACAAACCCACGCGGCGCGTGCGAGAGGTCGAGCCGGATTACATCGCGTTCGAAGTACCGGACAAATTTGTTGTCGGTTATGGACTTGATTTTAATGGCCGCTTCAGAAATCTGCCCTATGTAGCCGAAATAGACGAAGTATAGTTTTTGTGTTGGCGGTCATGTGATTTTATTTAGGAGTGAACTGTGGCAAACGACAAAAAACCGCGAACGGTAGTAACGGGAGGAGCGGGCTTTCTGGGGTCGCATCTTTGTGAGAGGCTACTGGCTGAGGGACACGAGGTGGTGTGTCTGGATAATCTGCTGACAGGCAGTGTGGACAATATCGCGCATCTCGCGGAGAATCCCGATTTCAAATTTATCAAATTTGACGTGACCAATTACATATATCTCAAGGGGCACGTTGATAATATCCTGCATTTTGCCTCGCCCGCCAGTCCTATCGACTATCTTGAGCATCCGATTCACACGCTCAAGGTTGGTTCGCTGGGGACGCTGAATGCGCTGGGGCTTGCCAAGGCGAAGGGCGCGCGGTTCCTGCTCGCGTCGACGTCGGAGACTTACGGCGACCCCAAGGTTCATCCACAGCCCGAAACTTATTGGGGCAACGTCAACCCAATCGGTCCGCGCGGTGTCTACGACGAGGCCAAGCGCTTCGCCGAGGCGATGACGATGGCGTATTATCGCGCCCACGGAGTGAACACGAAAATCGTGCGCATCTTCAACACCTACGGCCCGCGTATGCGTGTAAATGACGGTCGCGCGCTGCCTGCGTTCATCTCGCAGGCGCTCACCGGCGCAGATATTACGATCTTCGGCGATGGCAGCCAGACGCGCAGCTTCTGTTTTGTTACCGATCTTGTCGAGGGTCTCTATCGTCTTCTCAACAGTGACGAGCATGAGCCTATCAATATTGGTAATCCCAACGAGATTACCATAAAGGAAGTCGCCGAGGAGATACTCGAGCACATCGGCTCGAAGAGCAAGCTGATTTTCCAGGACTTGCCTGTGGACGATCCCAAGGTGCGACGCCCAGATATCACGCGTGCGACGGAGCGACTTGGCTGGCAGCCTAAAGTGCCGAGACAGGAAGGGCTAAAGAAAGTGATCGATTATTTCCGAACTAAAGTGTGAGGGATTAAGAAGGGTTAAATGTTTATGCTCATTGTGTGAATTATCCGGTTGTATAGGGACTGCCCGAATATCGGGCAAGTCGTAGATTTCAGAAACTTAGATCCGGAGAACGGCAATGAGGCCAAGACAACTCTTTGGTCAGGTCGCCATCAGGCGCGGGCACATCAATCCCGCCCAGCTTGAGAAGGCGCTGCAAACACAGAAACAGATAGTCAGACGCGGTGACAAAAAACTGCTCGGTATGGTCATGCTCGAAAAAGGTATGATTGATAATGGACAGTTGATTGACATCCTGCGTTGTATGGAAATGGTCAAGATGCACTCCCTTGATCTTACTTCCGACAGATTATACCGAATGCCGGTGTAATTTGTGCCAGCCGCGCGGATGCGCGATATTGTGCGAGATGCCGAATTTTGTTTGGCGGCACTTTGGCTATTGTTCGAGTGCTTGCTTGACGTTTGGCTGGCGCTTGCATATACTGCTGCTCCGAAAATCATTTGGCGGCAGTAGTGTAATATGAATAAACATACAACCAGACGATTAGACCTCAAACCGCTCAGTTGCGAACTGTCACAGAATTTCCCCGTACTCTCCCGAAGAATCCTTCGCTGCGCTTATCGCGATATTTCGCGTTTTGGTTTTATGAAAGATGCCGCCAGCCTGCTGCTCGGTTTTTCCGGCTGCGAGGCGATAGAACTACGAACCCGGCAGGGCGATAACTATTATCGATGCTGGTTTAGCATACTCCCCAAACCTTCGACCAAGATAGAAATCATTTCCACCCAGCAGCGCGAGGCGTTGCTCGATGATAGCCAAATTTCCGATTACGAGTGGCTGTGTTCCTATATTTACAGTGGCCAGTTCGATCCGTCCCAGTATTTCTTTACGCGAAACGGTAGCTACTGGACCGGCGATGCGCGAATTCCTCAAAAAATAAGTCTTGGCGACGAGGATTTCCGTGAGATATCGCTGGATGGTGATTACAAGACGCTGGCGATTATCCCATTCGTTATCGACGAGGGGAATTTCGGGCTGATGATAATGAAGAAACTGGAGCGGTATTATTTCACGCGCCAGGATATTGAGTTCTACGAGGGCGTCGCGCAGACTTTTGGTGTGGCGGCTTCGTGCAGGCGGTCGCAGTATGCCCTGCGCGAGCGGCTCAAGGAACTGACGTGCATTTACGAAATCTCGCGTATTGTCGAAAAGCCCGAGACATCCACCGAGGAAATACTAAAACGCATCGTGCGAATTCTTCCACCGGCGATGCAGAGGCCTCAACTCGCATCAGCGCGGATCGTACTCAACGGGCAGGAATATGTGGCCGATGATTTTAAGGAAAGCAAATTTCGCCTGGCTTCGGATATTGTGATTAAGGACGAAAAGGTTGGCACGGTGGAGGTGTTTTATTCCGCCGAAGGGCTTGACGAGGGAGAGGGACTGTTTTTGTCGGAGGAGTACAGTCTGCTCGATGCGGTTGCCAAGGAAATTGGCACTATTGTTGAAGCTCGACGTGCAGATGAGAAACAGGTTCTTTTGCAGGAACAACTTCTTCACGCTGATCGTCTTGCGACGGTGGGGCAGTTTGCAGCGGGAATCGCACATGAATTGAACGATCCGCTTAGCAGAATTCTTGGTTTCGCCCAGCTTGTCTCAAAAACCGATAATTTGTCGGGGCAGACCTGCGAGGACCTTGATCGCATAATCAATGCTTCATTGAGTGCCCGCAGTATTGTAAAAAAA
>CAYSUZ010000204.1:0-3840 GCA_964434335.1 uncultured Planctomycetota bacterium
TCGGTGCGGTAACGATGGCGTCGATCCTGTGCGCCGCGCGGGTGCTTCGCCGCAAGATGCACATCACGACCTACGCCTCGTCGGTCTATCTCGTCGCGGGCCTCGTGCTTGCGCCGAGTTTCTTTTTCACCGCCGACAAACTGCACACGTACAATTACGAACAATGGATTTTCATGGGCCTGATCGTGCTGGTGCCGCAGCTGCTGGGCCACACGATGCTGAACTGGTCGATGAAACACTTCACCGCCTTCACCGTCAATCTCTCCTCGCTCATCGAGCCGGTACTCACAGCGATTCTCGCGTTGGTAATTTTGCACGAGCGGCAAAACGGCTGGTTCGTGCTGGCGGGCGTGCTGATTCTCGGCGGGATGGCGTATCACCTCATCGCCGCACACAAACGCAGGCAAGCCGCCGGCAAACAAGCCTCCAAAACCCGCATCCTCCACATCATCGAATAACAAAAAACCGGAACTGTTCTGATTTTTTTGGCTTTATGCGGCTTTTTGATGTCATTCCTCAGGAATTTGAAAAAAGTTACAAAAATTGTCACTTTTTCCGATTTTTTTTAGCGTTTTTGCCTTTCCCAAGTGTCTATATAAGTAGAGAGCGCATGTTTTTGATGCCTCAGCAAAGAGTTGCGGGTTTTTGTTTATCCATTTAATAAAGATTTAAGGAGTATCACAATGAAAAACGTTACTTTCACAATGCTGGTTATTGTCGCGCTCGCCATTGTCGGTGTCTCCTCCGCTCATGCCACGGAGACGCCGTACGAACTGGAATGGGTGAGCCAACTGGGGACAAGCACTTACGACGATAGTGAGTCAGTGGCGATTGACGGTTCGGGGAACGCCTATATAAGTGGCCGGACCGAGGGCAGCCTCGATGGCCCGACCGCAGGCTACAGTGATGTGTTCTTGGCCAAGTACGACGCATCGGGCGCACTCCTTTGGACACGCCAACTGGGGACAAGTAATTTTGACAATAGTTATTCAGTGGCGATTGACAATTCGGGAAACGCCTACATAAGCGGCGGAACCTTGGGCGACCTCGACGGCCCGAACGCAGGTTTTTATGATGCGTTCCTGGCCAAGTATGACGATTCGGGAGCGCTCCTCTGGACGCGCCAACTGGGGACAAACAGCACCGACTATAGTGAGTCCGTGGCGATTGACAGTTCGGGGAACGCCTACATAAGCGGGTATACCTATGGCAGCCTCGGCGGCACGAACGCGGGTAGCGCGGATGCGTTCCTGGCCAAGTACGACGCATCGGGCGCGCTCCTCTGGACGCGCCAACTGGGGACAAGCACTTATGACGATTGTTGGTCAGTGGCGATTGACGGTTCGGGGAACGCCTACATAAGCGGCTACACCTATGGCAGCCTCGACGGCACGAACGCGGGTTCTTATGATGCGTTCCTGACCAAGTACGACTCTTCAGGCTCCCTTCTATGGACGAAACAACTGGGGACATACTATGACGACAGAAGTTATGCAGTGGCGATTGATGGTTCGGGCAACGCCTACATAAGTGGCTTGACCGGGGGCGATCTCGGCGGCACGAACGCGGGCAGCAATGATGCGTTCCTTGCCAAGTATGACGACTCGGGCGCACTTCTCTGGACGCGCCAACTGGGAACAAGTAGTAGCGACTCTAGTCGTTCAGTGGCTATTGACGGTTCGGGCAACGCCTACATAAGCGGCTGCACCGGTGGCGGCTTCGGCAGCCCTTACGCAGATGTGTTCCTAGCCAAGTACGACGATTCAGGTGAACTCCTATGGACGCGCCAATTTGGTACAAGCGGTGATGATGGAAGTCGTTCAGTGGCGATTGACGGTTCGGGAAACGCTTACATAAGTGGCTACACCTACGGCAGCCTCGACGGCACGAACGCGGGCGATTATGACGCGTTCCTCGCTAGGTTTTCTCCCGTAGGGCAAGTAGTTCCCGAGCCGGGGACGATCGCGATGATCGCGGCGGGTGCGCTGGGGCTGGCCGGTGTAGTTCGCAGAAAGATGCGTTAATATCTAATCACACACACAAAACAAAACAGCGTGCTTCTCTTGATTCTAAAGGAAGGTGCGCCGTTTTTTATTGGCGGAGAATCACAGCCGTGGGCGACTGTGCCACATGACCACATCCCCAAGATTGTGCGCTAGGGACACATCCCTTCGCTGCGCGAAGGAGGAAGTGTCCCGTCGCGAGTTTCACAGCCGAGGACACGACCATCATCGCAAAGCAAGTCACGATTTGTCAGTGAGTGGAAGCGAAGCGCTCTGTGTCAAAGTCCGCCTGGGCGGACAGTAAGCGCCTATTGAAATGAGTGATTACTCCGCGCTTGGCGGCGGGCCTTGCCCGCTCAGCCGATGGCTTCGCGGATGATGTCGGCCATGCGTTTGGCGAGTCCGTCGATCTCGGCCTGATCGACACCCTCCAGCATCACGCGCGCCAAAAGCTCGGTGCCCGAATACCGCAGAACCAGCCGCGTGCGGTCTGCAAAATTATCCTCGACTTCGCGCACGACTTCCTGCAACGATTCGATCTGGCCAAAGGGCACGCGCTCGCGCACAGGCACGTTGAGCAGCACCTGCGGATATTTCACCATCGGCGCGCTGAGATCCGAAAGCAGCCGCCCCGTTTCGCGCATCGTTCGTACGACGTTAAGCGCGGTGATGATGCCGTCGCCAGTGTTTGAGTATTCGGCAAAAAGAATATGCCCCGACTGCTCGCCACCGAGCGCATAACCGCCGTCGATCATCGCCTCCGCGACGTAGCGGTCGCCCACCGGGGTGCGAACGAGTTTGGCGTCGATCCCGGCCAGCGCCTTTTCCAGACCGAGGTTGGCCATGACCGTGCCCACTACAACGTCGCCCGGAAGTCGGCCCTGCGATTTCATGTGCGCCGCGCACAGCGCCAAAACGTGGTCGCCGTCGCGCAGAAGGCCGGTCTCATCAATGAAGATCGCCCTGTCGCCGTCGCCGTCGAATGATATGCCGATGTCGGCGGATTCTTTGAGAACGACCGGCGCGATTTCTTCGGCGTGCAGCGAGCCGCAGCCGTCGTTAATCGACTCTCCGTCGGATCGGTGGTTAAGTGCGATAACGTGTGCGCCTAGCGATTCGAACACCAGCGGCGCGAGTATCCCGGCGGCCCCGTTTGCGCAGTCCAGCACAACCTTCATCCCGTCGAGCCGCACGTTGCCCATGCAGTTTCGCACGACAACCGCGGCGTAATCGCGCGATGCATCGGTCTGCGTTATACGACCCCGCTCATCAGCGTCGGCGGGCATCTCGTCGCCAAGCAGTTCGTGTTCGAGTTCGATCTCCACGGAGTCGGGAATCTTGAAGCCGTTCTGCGTGAGCAATTTTATTCCATTGTGGTGTGGCGGATTGTGCGAGGCCGATATGACCGCAGCCATCGAGCACTTCCACAACGCGGCCAGCAGCGCAACCGCCGGTGTCGGCTCGACACCGATATCAATCACGTCAACACCCTGTGAGGCCAACCCCCGCGCCAGCGATTCCTGAATCGCGGGGCCGGAGGGTCGTGTGTCGCGGCCAATAAGCACCGTCGGACGCGCCGAAAAATCCTTATCGCTTTTCGGCAGGTTCGGGAAGGGCTTGTCGTGTCCGCGCAGCAGATCGGGGCGTTCGACGAGCGCACGCCCAATAACGCGCCCCATCGCCTCGACTTTGTCGGGTGCGAGCCAGCCTTTGCCTGCGAGATCGCGGACGCCGTCCGTGCCGAAGATTTTTTTGGCGGGTGTGTTAGGTGTCATTGCTTACCTTTGTTTTTCGATTTGTTGTTCTAGATCAATTAGAGCACTTTCTAGTTTAGGAT
>CAYSUZ010000205.1:0-3828 GCA_964434335.1 uncultured Planctomycetota bacterium
AATTTCTCAATGGCGTTTTTCATCGCCTCGCGCAGTTCGCGCATTTCGATATCGCGCACCGGATTGTCTGCGGCGAGTTTGCGCGCGGAATCCAGACGGCTCTCGTCGAAAATCACTTCGTCGAAACTTATCTTGGGGCTGCGGCCTTTTTTCCGCAAACTATCAATCGAGGTGTTTATCGCTATCTGACACAACCAGGTATAAAACCGCGCACCCTCCCGGAATGTGCCTATTGAGCGCAGTACCTTAAGAAAAGTTTCGGAGGTCAGGTCCAGCGCTTCTTCACGATTGTATACAATCCGATAGCACACATGATATATCCGTTCGCGGTATTTGACGAACAGCGGCTCAAGGGCGGCAGTTTGCCCCTCCCGAAGCCTTTTCACGTATACATCGTCCTGATTGTTCGCGGTTTTCAAGAATCGGTCTCGTCAGTTATTGTACGCTTGGAGTAAAAATATATTCATAACATCGACGTCCAAATGTGTCAAAGAAATTACCTCCGCACAAAGCACGCACAAAAAAAACGGGACGCACATGGCGTCCCGTTTCGTTCGGTTACTTTTTTGAGAGACTCAGAACAAAGTATTAGTTTTTGTCCTTGGGGCAAGGGCCACCTTTTTGGCAGTCTTTAGAACCCTGCGGACCTTTCGGGCCCTTAAAACCCTGCGGTCTTTTCGAACCCTGCGAACCTTGCGGGCCACATTGTCGCATGCCACGGAACATTTTCGGCATCAAAACTTTCTTATAATTGGCATCGATAATCTGCGAGCGCAGGTTCTTGGTGATGCTGATCACATTCTCACGGTGTGTGATTTTCTCGTCGAAGGCCTTGCCAGCGATCTTCTTGAGAGCAACTTTGTTTTTTTCGGCGAAAGCGTCGGTAACTTTCTTGGCTTCTTCCCAGAACTTCTTCATCTTGTCTTTGTCAAGTTTGCGGAATTTTTCGCCCTGTTTTTTCATCTCTTCGCGCATCTTTTTCATCTCTTCTTTGCTGGGCTTCTCGCCTTTCTTCTTGCCGCACTCTTCGGTAAACATTTTTGGTGCGTTTACGCCAGGAAAATTCTTCTCCCACAACGCAAGGACTTCTTTGCGAAGTTCGGCGCGAAGCTTTTTACCCTCGGCCATGATTTCTTCCATTGCCTTCTGATGGCGTTCTTTTTCGGCCTTGAATTCTTCGGAATTCATCAATGGGGACTTCTCGGGATGCTCACCAACACCTTCGCACTTCTTTTCTTGATGAGGGCCTTTGGGGCCTCTGGAACCAGCAGCATCTGCGGCCACCCATGCAACACCAACCACAACCAAGGCCAGTAAAAACGCGATTCCGATTCTTTTCATGATATTCTCCTGTGCTGTTTAGGTCGATAGTAAGTAGTCATATTATAGTAAACACAGGAAATCGGCATTGGTTCCGCAAAAAAAACCGGAAAACTCGCCTTTTGGGCAAATTTCCCGGTTTCAGATATTCTAGTGGTGCTACGTCTCCAGAATAAACGTTACCTTTATACGTACGCGGTACTCTTTTATTTCATTTTTTTCTACGATTGCGTTCTGGCTAACGATTTCGATATCGGTTATCCCGCGCAGAGTGTTTTTTGCGCGACTAAAACCCTCCTGCAGGGCCTCGCTAAAGCCCTTGGGCGAACTCGCAACGAGTTCGGTTACTCTTGCTACGGCCATGGCTGCTCTCCTCAAAGGTTGCAACGACAGTTAATCTTCCAATCTATAATCGATAGACTTGATAACCTTGTCGACGCCTTCATAGTTGATAATAATAGTTACCGAACGGAACATATAATTAAATTTATATTCGCTTTGATCTTCGCTAATAGCCTTGGTAGCAGGTCGGGGGCCTTGTGTGCCCTTGAACCACTTCTCCACTTCGGCCTTTTTGGTTACCACACCGCCATCAAATCGACGTTGACACAAATTATAAGGATAACTCACATCATCGATATTGATATTGTCCAGCGGCTCAATGTCACCCAGCTTATCGCGGAAATCGGCAATCTTCTGCAACACGACCAGCTGCACTCGAGCATTGTTAACCGTCGTCTTGGCATCCGTCTCGATCTTATCGATTTTGTTCTGATAAATCAGAACACCGACCACGATGCCAACAACAAGTACTGCGTTTATAATCAGCGAAACAAGCAACACCTTGGACATGCCGTGCTTTAAGTTTTGCCCCTCGGCGGAAACGGGGGCGGGATTGTCTGATTCATACATGATATTCTCCTGAAAAGCGTACGCATCGAAATCCGTAAAAAAAGGCTTATCTGTCCTTCTTTTTAAACCTTTTTGTGATTTTTTTCAAGAAGCGCTTGCGGAAACGCCGGTCGGTGAAGTTGCCGCCAAGCCCCGCGAAGAAATCTCGCGCCATCTTTGTCGAACCAAGTTGCCGCACCATCGGATGCAGCGTCATCTTGCGAATCAGGTTCCAGACATGACCGGGCGTATAGAATCGCATATATATCTGGTACTGGATGCTGCGCAGCTCGTGGACGCTGACCATATCCGAATATACATAATGCCTGCGGCCCGGATGAATGTGATAGTGGGGGGCATTTTCGACTACCTCGGCGAATTCCGTACCGGGATAAGCGTAAAGCTTGTTCGGCGAAATCAGATCGACGCCTAGCCGACGCGCGTATTGCGAAATAGAGCGCATCTCAGCGGGCGTCTCTGAAATATTGCCTATCATAAAGTTTCCCAGCGTAATGATATGCGTTCCGCGCAGGGCGGCGAAGCCCTTTTCGACTACGCGCTGGTTAAAGCCCTTGTGCAGGGTTTTGAGTATCCGATCCTGCGGAGACTCCAGGCCGATGAGAAACATGAAAAACCCGGCCCGCTCCATTTTCTTGACCAGATACGGTCGCGCGGCGATAGAACTGATGCGTATCTCAAGGATGAATAATTTTTTGATTCCGCGCTCTATAATCAGGTCGCAAATTTTCTCGACGCGGTTAAGGTTGCCCGCAAAATTTGCGTCAGCGATGTAGATGCGCTCCTGCGGGATCGATTCGAATTCGTCCACGACCGACTCAGCCGGACGCGGTATCCAGGGCTGAATATCGCCGTAGATATTTTCGCGCCACTTGCAAAAGCGGCATTTTTGCGGACAGCCTATACTCGTCAGCACGCTGTCGCCGGGGCTGTTGAGGCTGGGGTAGGTATAGCGACGGCGCGAGCGATCAATATTGAAATTATCTACCGAGAGATGGTGTTTTAGGTTGCCGCGCACGACTCCACCGTTTTTGCGATAAATCACGCTCTCGACACCTTCGGGCGAGCCTTTGAGTGCGATTTGGCGCATCGTCTCCTCGCCGTAGCCCAGCACAAAAAAACTAATCTCTGGGAATTCGTCGATAACGGTATCAGGCTCGCGCGTGACGAACAAGCCACCTGTGGAGATAGTTGTATCGCGCGGCAGGCCGGCTTTTTCGAGCATATCAGGCAAAGAATGGATCATGGCCTTCATCTGCTCGTCGAGGCCCCAGTTAATGCTGATGCAAATGAGGTCGGGACGGAACTCCGCGACAAGGTTTTCAAGCGGCTCGTCCTCAACCCGCAGATCTACTACCATCCAGTCCTCAACGATATCCTTCATCGCCGTCGCCACAACCTCCAGCCCTAGCGGCGGAATCATCATGACGCGATTGTAGAGGAACTCAGATTTTTTGCCCTTGCCGTAAGGATAGATATATAGAACACGCTTCCAGTGGCTCTTCACCGGCACACCCTCTCGAATGCAGGATTAGACTGGTGGGCGAGGGGGGATTCGAACCCCCACGAGCTTGCGCCCAAGGGATTTTAAGTCCCTAG
>CAYSUZ010000206.1:0-3803 GCA_964434335.1 uncultured Planctomycetota bacterium
CAGATGTTCGAACCAATTCAGCGTCTCGCACAGGGCCACGGTCGGGCCGATGACAGTAAGTGCGGGTGGTTCGACCTGATTTTCACGGGCGATCCGCGCGATCTCGCCGAGCGTGCCTTTTAGCGTACGCTGCATGGGCGTGGCACAGTTCTCTACGATAGCGGCGGGTGTCTCGGCGGCTAGCCCGGCCTCAAGCAGGCGTTCGGCGATGTGTCCGAGCCGTTTTACTCCCATATATATTGCCAGAGTGCCAGCGGCGTGAGCCAGCGCAGCCCAGTCGACCTGCTCGTCTTGTTTGTCGGGGGATTCATGACCGGTGGCGATAGTTGCCGAGACGGCCAGCCCGCGATGCGTCAGGGGGATGCCCGCATATGCGCCCAGGGCGCAGGCAGTGGTGATGCCGGGGACTATCTCAAAGGGGATTTTGGCTTCGCGCAGGGCTGCTGCTTCCTCGCCGCCGCGCCCGAATACCAGCGGATCGCCACCCTTTAGCCGAGCGACGCATTTGTTGTGCTGGGCGTGTTTTATGAGGAGCGCGTTGATATCCTCTTGTCGCATCGAGTGTTGTGCGGGGGATTTGCCGACGAAAACCAGTTTTGCATCAGATCGCGCCAGCCTTAGTATGCGTTTATCGACGAGGCGGTCGTATAAAATTATGTCGGCCCGCGCCAAACACTTTGCCGCCCGAATAGTCAGCATATCCGGCGAGCCGGGACCCGCGCCTATGATGTAGACTTTCAATTTGTTCATAACAGTATTTGACACTATCGCTTGTGAGTGCGCAAGTCAAAATTGCTGTTGCGAGAGAGAGTCGATTTGTCTAGACACTCAAACAATCCAGCGTTTCGGGCGTATTAAGTGTGCTTGAAACTATTTGACAGACGAATAGATCGCCTGTACTATTCGCTACTTGTGAGAAATTTCTTTGCGTTATTTATTTTTGAAGGATGTTCCAATGAAAAGAAAAATTACCGTAGCATCTCTCGCGGCCATTATTGCATTGGTCGTGATTGTCGTGGCGACCAGCACTAATAGCGCTGTTTCGCAGGAAAATAATTCGAAGGTCAAGATGAGCGATGTCGGCTACATAGTGTTTGAGAAAGCTGCGTTGCGCTCCAGTGGCGAAAAGGAATTCTACATCGTCCTGAAGAAGGAAGACAAGGCAATGGCAATAGCCATCGCCAAGGCGCTCAACGAAACCATAGTGCCCTTTGCTAGGAATAGCATGATGGGTGGGAGGATCACCCAGGCTAAGGCCATCAGTGGCAATCTTGTGCATGTGCCTCTTCCCAGTATCTTGTTCTCCCGCGCTGCAATGGTTGAAGATAAGGTGATCTCTGTCACGTTTAACAAGCCTGCCAAGAGGATTCCCGAAGCGCCCATTAATACCGAAGCGCTTATCATGCTTTCAAAATTGGAAGACCTCGACGTTCGGCTCAGCGCACTTATCGCGCTTTCGCGCCAGGACACCATTGGGGCTTACAAGGCGTTGCAAAACGCTTATGCCACCAAATCTGGCTGGACAAAGCGCTGTGCCTCACTTGGCTTGGCTCTATATGAGACCGAGAACGAGAAGACTCTCAAGCAGATGCGCAAAGAATTCCGGGATGCCTATCAAAATATGCTTGGACTGCTCGAGCGGCAGCCCCGCACACTCAATGAGCTTAATCGGCAGATTAAGGCGATGAAGGGCGAAATCGACAAGATGGTAGCCGTCGCTCCTCCCGTGCCGCCCAGCCTGGATGCTGCTCCCAAGACCATGCAGACCGATCTCAATGCGATGGTTAATGTGATTGCTATGATCCAGAAGTATTATGAGGGCGAGGGCAAAGACGAACTAACCGACAAGACACTCATGGCTGCGGCCATGAAGGGTATTAGCGAGCATCTCGACAAATATTCTTCGGTGTTCGATCTCGAGACCAAGAAGAAATGGGATAGCCACATGAATTCCGCATTCGTGGGCATAGGCGTTACGCTTGAGCGCAACGAGGGCGGCGACTTTATTATCGCCAGCCCGATATTCGGCAGCCCCGCCTACAAGGCTGGTATCCAGGCCCGCGACGTAATCGTGACCGTAGACGGCAAGGAAGTCCAGGGTATCGAGATGGACGAACTCCGCAAATGTGTTACCGGCAAGCCCGGCACGGTAGTCAACATTGGCATTATGCGCAAAGGCTGGAAGAGTCCCAAAAACTTCCCCATAGTTCGCGCGAAAATTACGATGCCGGTTGTGCTTTACAAAATGATGCCCGGCAACGTCGGCTACCTGCGTCTTTTGCAGTTTGCTAACGGAGCTGATGCTAAGTTTGCCAAAGCGCTTCAGAGCCTGATGAGCCAGAATCTCAAGGGTTTAGTCCTCGACCTTCGCAACAACCCAGGTGGTGGTCTCAACGAGACCCTCAGAATAGCAAACATGTTCCTTTCCAAAGACCAGAAGATTGCCTCGATGAAGGGCCGTCCCGGTTCGCGTTGGGCGGGACAGACATGGCATGCCTGCAATCCCAATCCGCATAAATTCCCCTTGGTCGTATTGACCAACGGTGCTTCTGCCAGTGGTGCCGAGATGCTTACGGGCGCATTGAAGTACAACAACCGCGCCACGATCATCGGTCAGACTACTTTCGGCAAGGGCTGCGGCCAGTCTGTATTGCCGGTGCAGTCTTCCAATGGCAAATGGTTCCTGAAGCTGACAGTCTTTAACTACTATCTGCCGAATGATGAGTGTATCAATAAGAGCGGCATTGAGCCGAACATAGCGCTTGAACGCGAAGAGATTCCTGAATGGAAGACCGATGCAATTGGCGCGATGGGCCGCGAACCGTTTGACAAATACATCGACAAATATCTCAAAACCAACGAAACTGTGTTTAAGAAGATTGCCGAAGAGGGCGATGACTTTGATTGCAGTATGTATCCCAAATTTGACAAGTTCTACAAATCACTCGAAACAAAGCTGACCAAGCAGGATATTCGCAAACTGCTGCGCCATTATGTCCGCGCTTACTTTTCTGGTCAAGCCGCCCAGCCTTACAAGAACGATCTGCATGAAGATGCCGAATTGCAGAGGGCGATTTACGAAGTGATGCAGAAGATGGGTACCAATCCCAATAAAGTCGAAGGCTTCGACAAGTATGCCAAAGATGTAGAAAAACGAATTGAAGAAGCAAAACTCAAAGAAGCCGAAAAAGAAGCTGATAAAGACAACTAATAATCGGAATATATTCCGACTGGAGCCGCCTGATTTTCCGGGCGGCTCTTTTTTTTTGCAAATCTTTTTTGCACAGATTGCAAAACGGTCAAAGAAACTTAAACCCGATGCCGATAAATCCGGCAGATACAATTCTATCATTTACATAATGCATAAATGCCCATCTCGATAATTCTTCGCATAATCAGATCATTCATCTCTTGTGTATTTGTTCTGTAACATTGCCTGTTTTTTTTGTTGCGCATTGGTATTACAGAAAGACAAAGATGTCTCTTCATATTAAAAACATATTTATTATTGCGATCGCGCTAGTCTGCATTGTGCTAGTGCCATATATCGCACTGCATAAAATGCTGGACGACAGTCGCATTCGTATGGAGCGGACTGCCACTAATTTTTGTGTTGATCTTGCAAACAACACTCTTGCCGACCAGGTGGGGGTGCTGAACGCCTTTGTGGGAGATTGGTCGTCCTGGGACGACACATATAAATATGTTCAGGATCGCAATCAGGCTTATATCGACTCAAACATAACTGGCGAGACATTTGTTGTTCAGCAAATCGATATCATGGCCTATTACTTACCATCGGG
>CAYSUZ010000207.1:0-3798 GCA_964434335.1 uncultured Planctomycetota bacterium
AACCGCGTGCGGTGCATCCGAGCCGTCTCGAACCCACGCCCGGTGAATTTCAGGGCCTCGTCACAATCCGCCGCATCCAGCATGTCGAAGGTGAATCCTCGCCCGGAAAAAACGCATCGGTCGGCGGCAATAACCGGCTTGTCGCAATACAACGCTTCGATCGCATGCAGTGATCCATTCGTGACACACCAATCGCTAGCATCAATCAAACCGCGCAAACCCTCGCCACTACACGGCAGTCTTCGCGCAATTTTGTCCTCCATCAGCAGCACATATCTGCCGCAGTCAGCCTGGTCGCCGCATACATCTCGCCATCTTTCACAGACGATTATGCAGTCGCCACGTTTTTTCGCCGCGCCAATCAGCGTCCATATCCGCCGTTGCGCCTCGCTACCCTCGTGCTGCATACTATGGTCAATTATGGCCAGCCCTGTCTTGCCACCCCGCTTTGACGAAACCGCCGCGACTCGCTTTGCATTACTCCCCCCGAACGCCTGGGCCAATAGCCGCTCAAGTCGGAATTTTTGATAGGACTCCAGCACCGGTATTTCTGCGTCCGCGATTTCCGGAAGCTCGTCAGCGCCATCTTGTTCAGGCGCAAAAAACACCCGTCCGGGAAATATCGATTCCTTGAGCACGATCACACCGATGCCCATAAGCGACGCCACATCACGCGCAACAAGTTTGCTGCCATTTAGACGATCCGACAGAACGATCACATCGGGCGCGAACAACACAAAACGACTTCGGATTTCCTCGCGCAATTCCTCGCCATGCGCGCCCTGCGACCCTGCATAATAATGCGGCAGCGGCAGGCCAGATTCGCTGAAGATCACCGTCTCAACCTCAACCGACCCGCGCTCCAGTATCTCTTGCAAATGCAGCAACAGCCCCGGTTTTGCGGCATCCGCAGGAGTATGTAAAATCATCACTTTCATATCGCTTGCGCTCCGGCAAATTTTTTCCCAGCCATGCGTTCGAGCGCGACTTCGCACCTGAGCACATCTATTTCGTCGCCGACACACAGTGCCTCATCGCGCGGCAAAGCAAAAACCAGCGCCCCGGGCAGGAACTCGCCCTGTTCGAGCCGTGCGGCCTCCTCCGCAGTCCCAATCACAATCGCGCTGCAACGTTGGCAAAGTCGTGGCAGGGCTTGGCGGTTGCGAAGATAAGCGCCATCCGCAGGCCGCACCAAGCGCCCGTTACGCATATCAAAATGCGCCACACCAGGCGCGGTAAATCCCTTGTACCAGTCTCCCTCGCCATCAACCGTGCGATAAAGAGCAATTTCGTAACTCCGCGCGCCACAGACCGCAGGCCATGTCGCATCAAAACGCGCACTTGCATTGCTGGCAACGTTCACACGCAAATCCAGCGGAATCTCCGCCGCGCCCCACTCTGGCCGCACTATCGGCGCAACTCGTTTAACGCAAAGAGACTCCGTGGCCTTCGGCGGAATCGTAAAATCACGACAGCCAAAACCCATCACGCCTTCCTCGCCCAGCGCCGTTACGAAGACCCACCAAATTTCCTCTGTGGTCACATCGTCACGCGCAATCATTCCGTTATAGCAATTATCGAGTACCTCGATCGGTCCTTGAATTCGGCAAACGCTTTCCATCGTCTTGACCGGATGCGTCTCGGATTCGAATGCCACCTGCAACGGCGCATCGTTGTGCTGCGCATAACGCAGGGCCGCCCGGATTGTGTCACGTCCCAGCAGGCAATAGCGCGAATCCAAATAGATCGCTCTGTCCGCATGTGGCGCGGGTTTCTGGCCTTCTGCAAGAATATCAAACTCGCCAAGAGCCGCTCTCACCTCGTCGCCAAAAATATCCCACAACGTACGTCCACTGAACTCGGCTGCCAGCAGGCTGCTCGTTTTTTTGTTTGTTTTTACGAATGCCCTCATGACTGCGCCATCTACATCGTTTCGAGTTCTCGTTTACACAAACCACGCTCGATTATTTTCTCGGCAAGCAGGAAATCCGCCTCACCGTCAATGTCAATGCGCAAAATCGGATCGTCCACGCGAACCGCCTTGCGTGGCAGGGCAAAGCGTCGGTCGCCCGCCGCGATTTTGTCGCGCACAAAAGCACGCCTGACTGGATGATCAACTCCGAGTGGGCGAATATGCGGCGGCAGAATTACGTGCGCACTTATCGTGCCCATCAACCACATCAGCCTACGCTTGCTCTGGGCGCAAGACGCAACAAGATTGTTTCCGAAAGCCGGTTCCATCGGCCATGCCTGCGATTTGCCAAAAGCAACGATACGCGACAGGTCGGCATCCGAGCGAAATTCGCAATGCGCCCACATCGCCTCTTCACAGACCGCCCGCACAACATCACGTATCAATTCAAGCGTGCGAAACGGGTAAGTCGGAAACAACACCGCCATCGCATCAGGGCGATAAGATTCACGTTCATCCAGCGTATTGACCAAATGCGCAATCGCATCGTCGAGATCGGCGGCGTCACGAGCAAATTCTGCGGGACGCAAAAAAGGCACCTCCGCACCGAATTCCTCAGCAACTGCAGCAATATCTGGGCAGTCCGTCGAAACGACTACACGCTCAAAACAACCCGCAGTCAGCGCCTGTTCAATCGAGTAAGCAATCAAAGGCTTGCCGCAGAGCAGCTTGATGTTTTTGCCGGGCAACCCCTTCGATCCACCTCGCGCTGGAATGATGCCTATGGTTTTCCGTCCGTTCAACCCGTATGCTCCATCTCGTTTTGGGCCGTGTGGATTATTTCGGGATATTCCGCAAGCCGCTCACAAAGCGCACGCCGAAACCGCGACAGGAGGCGATTGCGAAACGGGATTTTGCCCAACAAAGCCGCAGCCCGCAGCATAGTGCGGTCGTAGGCGTTCAAGTCCCACTGCGCCACCCCTCTAGACGCGACAAGTGTATCAAGACGCCCCAAACCAAGCCGACCTTCGCAGAAATCGTCGAAGCCCAGCCACACCGCCGCCGCCAGACGCGGACGCCCGGTTCTGAAATTGTCGCATATCCCCCGCCGCACCTCTTCGATATAATGTGTTTCAAATTCGGGCATGTTTTCGGGATAATGCTCGATCATAAAGATTGGTCGGTTGCGAAATTCAAGATACAGCGCCTTGAGCGGGCCGGTCGCCTCGCGGTTCTTGACCCACGCGCGCGCTTCAGGCTCCGCGACAACGCAGAATCCAGCGCAACGAGCGCGTTCGCACCAATCAACGTCGGCAAGATAGTCGTAGTAAGTTTCATCTGGCAGGCCCACTTCCGCCAAAGCATCGGCCCGGAACAAAATTGTTGCGCCGGAAATATAATCGACCTCACGCGCCCGTCCAACGCCCGCTTCGTCACGATCGTAAACACAGTAGTCGGCCCCGAGGCCTAGTTTTGTATCAATCGCACCGCCAAGACTGCGCACGGTGTCGGGCATCTCGTAAAACAGCGCCTTTGCGCCGAACGCCGCCGCTGCAGGCCAGGATTTCGACGCAGTCACCAGTTGGCTTAGCATGTCAGGATCGGCAACAGACTCGCCGCTGAGCACCAGGATAAATTCGCAATCACCGGCGGCCAAAAAATGCCGGATAGCTTCGTTGACAGCAGTAATAGGCCCGACATCGCCAATGCGCAGTGCCTCCAGCCCCGGATGCGCCCGCAAAACTCGCGGAAGGTGTTTTTGCGCTGCGCCATGCGCCGCCAAAACGACGCGACGATTGTTGTAGCGTAGTTTTTTCAGTGCCGCGAAACACTCAATCGTGTCCGCAGCCGCAGCTGCGCTCAAAACGATAATTCCCGTTGTCGGT
>CAYSUZ010000208.1:0-3791 GCA_964434335.1 uncultured Planctomycetota bacterium
CCGGCGAGGTAGTGGTGAAGAGCACCGCCACATCGGAGACCGGGGCGTTGGTGATGAACTGTTTGCGCCCGTTTATCACCCATTCGTCGCCGTCGAGCACAGCGGTTGTCTGCTGATTGCCCGCGTCCGAACCGGCGTTTGGCTCGGTCAACGCAAAGCAGCCGAAAATTTCGCCCGTGGCTAGTTTGGTCAGATATTTGTCGTTTTGTTCTTTGGTTCCGTAATCGACGAACGGCAGGCCGACCAGTGAATTGTGCAGGCCCATCGTCATCGAGACCGCAGCGCTGGCTTTGGTTATCTCCTCGGCAACAACGCACATTGTTACAAAATCAAGGCCAGACCCGCCAAACTCCTCGGGGATAATCATGCCTAGAAAGCCCAAATCCGCCATCTCTTTAATCAATTCCCTGGGCCACTCTTCAGTCTCGTCGATTTCCATCTCAAGGGGTTTGATTTTTGCTTCGGCGAATTCGCGTGCGGCATCGCGCATCATTTTTTGATCTTCGTTTAGTCCGAACTCCACAACGCTTCTCCTAAATCGTAGTAAAAAAATTATTTGTTATTGAAGTTGGGTTTGCGTTTTTCAATGAACGCCTTGGTGCCCTCTTTCATGTCGTCTGTTGCACAGGTCAGCCCGAAAAGGTTTGCCTCCAGATTTAGCGCCTCTGGTAGAGCCACTTCCATTCCGCGGTTAACCGCTTCGAGGGAGATTTTAACGATTGGCGCGCTTTTGGAAAGGATTTTCTGCGCAAGTTTTTCAACTTCCGTCATTAGCGACTCTGCGGGAACGATCTTGTTCACCAAGCCGATTCGGTACGCCTCCTGCGCATCGATCATGCCGCCCGTCAGTACCAGTTCGTGCGCCATACCTTTGCCGACCAGTCTTGGCAGGCGTTGCGTGCCGCCGTAGCCGGGGATGATGCCCAGATTTATCTCGGGCTGGCCAAGCTTTGCAGTGTCTGCGGCGTAGCGGATTGTGCACGCCATGGCGATCTCGCAGCCGCCGCCGAGCGCAAATCCGTTTATCGCTGCGATGACCGGCTTGCCGAGATTTTCGATCAGGTTCAGACACATCTGCCCCTTGAGCGCCATTTTCTTGGCGGTGTCGGGCGTCTTCTGTGATATCTCGTTGATATCGGCTCCGGCGATAAAACTTTTCTCGCCGCCGCCTGTCAGGACCACCACGCCAACGCTGTCGTCGTGCGCTATTTTGTGAAACACGTCTAGCAACTCGCTGATCGTTTTGTCGTTGAGCGCGTTGAGTACCTTGGGCCGATTGACCGTTACAGTGGCGAGGCGGTCTTTGATATCGTAGACGATATTTTCGTACGTCATCGATTTACTCCTTGTCTTGATATTTGGGCGACTTTTCGTGGATCGTGATCTTCTCGATCACATCGCCTTTTTCGAGTTTCTCCAGAATATCCATTCCCGACGTCGCGCCGGGTTTTGCTGCTGGCATTCGGCCGCCGACCTTTATAGGCTGGGGTCTGCGGTTGATTACTTCGCCGATGACGGTGTAGCGTTTCTCGCTTCTCCAAAGTGCGGCGAGTTCGGGCGAGATTTTTTTGATGATGAAAAACTGGCTCGCCGCGCTATTGGGATTGCTTGTGCGCGCCATAACTATCGAGCCTTTCTTAAATCTCTGCGTGTCTGCTTCCAGCGGTATCGGTTGCGAGGGGCGTGCAACGCCCATCCCTGTCCCGTTGGTGCTGCCGGTTTGGATGAGTGCGAGTTTTTTTCCGGTGATTTCGAAGTGGAATTCCCGTTTGCTGTAAAAACCTTCGCGGGCGAGTTCGACGAATCGCCCCACATTTTTAGGCGCGAGCTTTTCGAACAAAATTGCGCTCAATGTGCCCTTGCCCTTTATCTTGATTGACGCGAAGCGCGTTTTGATTACGACGAAGCTGAGCGGCTCGGTAGCAATGCCGCAGCCTTGCCAGCTCATTTCGAATGTGCCGCCTTGTGCAAAGCGTTTGTAAAAATCGGAACAGTCCACTTGAATGCCAGCGAATTCGCCCGGAGCAAGCCGCAGGCCTGCGAACGGCAAAGGCATTTCTCCCAGCCCCGGCACTGGTTCGAGAGGCGAGAGTATTTCCTTTTTGACTTCGCCTTCCGGACCGGGCTGCGTAATCGTGCTTGCCTGTTGCATCCGCAGTCCTGTCATGAGCCGTGGCAGATTGGGCAGTTCGATGACCGCGTTGGTCTTATTGCTGACCATCAGGCGTACCTGCATCGGTGCGCCATACTGGAAATATCGTATGGCGGGTTGGACCGAGAGCGATATCTCTGGCTTTGCGTCAGTTATTTTGTTCGAGAGTGCGTAGGGGTATATTTTGGGACACGAATTGATAAGTATCGCCCGTTCGACTCTGATATTGGTTTCAGGATAGCCCTTTGAGCGCCCATGAATGTCGCGGGCCTCGCGCGCGTTGGCCATAGCGAAGACTGCATTCATGCCATCAAAGACTTCTCCAAATACCGTATAGCCGCTGCTGGCCTGGGGGTTGACCGGTGTGGCCTGGATGAAAAAGCCCGGGCCATTATTGACTAGCGCGATGCTGCGGGTTTGCAGTGGCGGCAGATACCCAGTTGGGTTTTTGCTTTCGGGCGGAAACTTGTTGCCGCGGACGAAGGTGGCGAAACTTATTCTCTTGCCGTCTGCGCCTACGACCAGCGAATCGTCATAGCGCCTTTCCTTGATCCGGCGTTTGAATTCGGCGGCGGTTTTGGGTGCGATTTCCGGTAGCAGGCGTAGCGAAATGTTGCCGTAGTTAGTTGCCAGCAATACATATTCAACGACTGCGAAAACGACTTCGTTTGATTTGCCGATGACGGGGTCCGACCATGTTAGCTGGTATCTGCCCGGTGTGCGAAGGGCCGGGAAGTAGATGGAAAGGTCGATCTCGCGTCCGACGAACGCACCCGGTGCGATGATCAGCGGTTTGCTTAGCCGTTTTGTTTGGCGTTGCTTGCGAAAGAAGCCTTCGATTTTTGTGGCCTTAAGGCGGGGCTTGTCGCCGGCCCTTACTTCGATGTTGATAGTTTTTGCGTCGAATCCTGCGACAAAATCGAACGACTCCTCACATTTAATCGGCCATTGTGTGGGGTTGTTCAGGATCACCGTAACGGTGTAGGGTTTGTCGATTTTTTTGATTTCCTGATTGGGCAGCAGTATCACTTCGAGGTCTTCGGGCACGCCGATCGTTTGCTTGTCGGGCGTGGCCGCAGGCTCTGTCTTGGGGGATTCTTTGGTTTGCGCGTCGCCGTTTGCTGCAAGAAACATTGCCACCATAACGGTCAACACGATTATTCTGATGTGCCTGGGAATCATGTGGGTTTTGCCTTATGAAGTTTTCCCCGGCGGGAGGGTTTGGCCGCCTTTGGGTTTTAGTGTTTCAGTAACTATTCGGATTATTAGGGAGGCGGCGACGCATGCTATGCCTATAATGAGTTTGAGCCACTGCTGGTCATGCATGATGTGCAGGATAAACCTTTGCGAAGGCATATTCAGCGCGTATCTTGCATACAGCGTGACCAGACCATCAATGACGCAGATCACGCCAAAGCCGCCCAGCACTACTCGAAGGACGGTTGCTATTAGTTGTATCATGCCTGTCATTGTGTTCGTGCCTCGCAAGCCAGAAACTTGTCAAGCGCTCTTCAATGCGCTCGGCTTATTACCCTTGTTCCGTAAGACCGGATACGAATGATATCTTCCACACACCACTTTCTTTCTCAAGAACGATGAATCTACGGTTTTCGCCGGTTTTGGAGTATTTGAGTGTGAT
>CAYSUZ010000209.1:0-3754 GCA_964434335.1 uncultured Planctomycetota bacterium
GATTCCGCGCTATATGCTGCGGCACAAATGCAAGGCCGGGATCACAGGCTGGGCGCAGATTAACGGCTGGCGCGGCAACACCTCGCTGACAAAACGTATTCAGTACGATGTGTTCTACATACGAAACTGGTCGCTGCGTTTCGATATTAAAATACTATTGATGACTTTCTATCGCGGCTTTATTAGCAAGACCGCTTACTGAGAAACTCGATGAATTATTCAATATTACTAAAAGCTGCCGACGTTGCAGGGGAAGTGCCATCGCAAAGCATGATACTGCACAATCTGCTCAAAGTGCTCAGCGATCCACTGAAACTGACGATAGTGGTTGCCGTATTTTTGGTGCTTTGCGCGGCGAGCTATTATGGTTTTCGCATCGCGCTTAAACGCAAGGGCATACTTGCGCAATACGCACGAGTGTTTAGCTACGTGTGGAAATACAAGCTGGCTCTGGGGTTGGTGGTGGGGTTTTCGCTCTTAGTGGCGATAGCCGAGACTGCGACCGTCTCGGTTGCCGAGCCGTTTGCCAACGAGATAAAACACGATAATTTTTCCAGCCTATACAACATAGCAATTTTGATGGTCGTGCTGGCGCTGGGGATGGGCGCATGCAGTTTTGTCAAAACGTATTTTCATCAGTATTTGATGGGCCGGATATATGTCGATATCCGCTCCGCCACTGCGGATAACCTGATGGGCCTGTCGCTGGATTTCTACGACCGGCGCAAGACCGGCGGATTGCTGGCGCGGCTGACCAACGACGTGATGGTTACGCAGAAGTCGGTCGATTTCATGCTCGGAGACATTGTAGAAAACCCGTTCAAACTGATCTGTCTGGCGTCGGTAATTTTTCTGGCATGCTGGGAGTTGGGCGTGGTGATATTGATTGGCCTGCCGCTGATCGCACTGCCGATGGCGATATTTGGCAAGAGGATTCGCAAGTATTCGCACAAGAGTCTGCGCAAGCAGGCCGATGCGACGCAGTCGATCCATCAGTCGTTTAGTGGTATCCGTGTGGTAAAGGCGTTTGGCATGGAGACCGAGGAGCGTGGCGAGTTTCGCGCCGACAACGAACGTTACTTCAGGAAATTCATGGGCGTGATCCGCAAT
The DNA here is from genome assembly GCA_964434335.1 of uncultured Planctomycetota bacterium. GTDB lineage: Bacteria > Planctomycetota > B129-G9 > B129-G9 > B129-G9 > JAUWEX01. The sequence goes on from CAYSUZ010000209.1 coordinate 1,111, forward strand.
CGCGCCACGAGTAACTCGATGGTCGTGTTGCTGACGCGCGGCGGCGCGGCGCTTCTGATTGCGCTGACGGCTTACGTTCTAAGCCAGCATCTTTGGGACATGACCGTGGGCAAGATGGTGGTGATCGCGGGAGCGGCGATGCTGATGAACCCGCCGATCAAGGGCATGGTCAAGGCCTACAACAAATTGCAGGAGTCGATGGCGGGCGCGGGCCGTGTGTTTGAACTGATGGACATCAAGCCGACGGTTTCCGACAAGCCCGGCGCCGAAGTGCTGCCGCCATTCAAAAATGAAATCGTCTTCGAAGACGTAAACTTTGCATATGAGCAGGAATCCATTCTTTCTGGGATTGATCTCAAGGTTAAGGCCGGGCAGATGGTGGCAATAGTGGGGCCGAGTGGTTCTGGCAAGTCCACGCTGATGAATCTCGTGCCGCGCTTTTACGATCCGGTGGGCGGCAGAGTGCTCATCGACGGCCACGATTTGCGCGACGTTACCGCCCACTCGATACTCGACAAAATCGCCATTGTTACGCAGGAGCCTTTCCTGTTTCACGCGACGGTGCGCGACAACATTCGCTATGGCAAGCGCGGCGCGACCGAGGAGGAAATTATCGCCGCTGCACGCGCCGCCAACGCGCACGACTTTATCGTCAAGGAACTGGCTGAGGGTTATGACACGATCGCTGGCGAGCGCGGGACGCGCCTGTCGGGGGGGCAGAAACAGCGCATCACAATTGCGCGCGCAATCCTAAAGAACCCCGCGATACTACTGCTCGACGAGGCGACATCATCGCTGGACAGCACTGCGGAGCGGCTTGTGCAGGAAGCAATTGACCGGCTGACAGAGTCGCGCACAACTATCGTTATCGCTCACCGCCTTTCGACTGTGATCCATGCCGATGTTATCGTGGTGATGACCGCCGGACACATCGTCGGGCGTGGCAGTCACAACGAATTGATGAAGACCTGCGAGCCATACCGCTTGCTTTACAAGAGCCAGTTTGCTCACACGACTACGCAACACTTTACGAAATAGAGTACAGAATATGCCAACGAAGAAGAAGACGAATACCAAGAAGAAAGAAACCGCTGCACCTGCCCCCAACCTGTCACAGTGTGAGAAATGCGATGCGCTGTGCTGCAAGTATATCGGGATGCCGCTTGACGATCCGGAAACGTGGGGTGACTTCGACGACTTCACCTGGTTTATGTATCACGAGGGCATCAGCATCTACGTCGACGAGGGCGATTGGTACATGAACATCGAATCGCGCTGCAAGATGCTAGGCAAGGACAATAAGTGCATGGTCTATGACAAACGTCCGCGCATTTGCCGCCGCCACGCGCATCACGAGTGCGAGTTCGATGGCAAGCCCTACGATTTCGAGTTGCATTTCCACACCGCCGACGAGTTGTACGAATACGCAAAAAAATTCATGCGCGATAAATACAAGAAGAACAGGAAGCGAAAAGAACGCGCCAAGAAATCCGCCAAAAAGTCTTGAGGGCCGACATGCCGCGCTTTGTTGTACTCAAACACATTGCCGAGACGACGCACTATGATCTAATGTTCGAGCGTGATGGAATGTTGCGTACCTTTTCAGCACCCGCCGATCCGCGCGAGGCGTCGGAATTTGTGGCCGAGGAAATTTTTGAACACCCCCTGCGATTCTTGAGTTACGAGGGCGAACTTCGCAGTGCGCCGGGGCGTGTGGAGCGCGTGGAGCGTGGCGATTACGAGATTGCGGAATGGGCCGAGGACCGACTGCGGCTGGAATGCCGCAGCGAGACGGGCGATTACGTTTTGATTTTCGAGAAGACTGCACCGAAACGATGGCTGTTAAAAAAACTACATCACGAAAAAAACCAGCTGTAACGGCGGTTCCTTACGAGGCGTTTGCCAGGGGGCTTGCGCGTGCAGTTCTCGCGCCGGTGATTGTGGTGGCGGGCGCGGAGGATATGCGACGCCGACAGGCGATTGCCCTGATAAAGAAACGTGCCGAGACGCTGGGCGGCTCGCTGGCGCTAAAGGAGATGCTCTGTCCGCAGAATGCGGGAGAGTTGTCGGCGATGACGATGGCCGATGTTCTTGATCACCTGCGGAGTCGCTCGTTGTTTGGCGGTTACAATCTTGTTGTGCTGCGGCTGGCGGATTTCGCGCTTGGTGCGAATGGTGGCAATCGTTTGCAGTTGTTGCTGGATTATCTGGCTTCGCCCGCGCAGGATGCGTGTGTTGTGGTTGAACTGGGCAAGTCGGACGCGAAATCTTCTGTGGCGAAAAAACTTGGCGCACTTGGGACGCTGGTGGACTGCCGCTCGCTTTTTGACAAGCCTGCGCCGTGGCAGACAGGCGCAAAGGCTTCGGAGAGCGAACTGACGCAGTGGATCGTGGGCTATGCGCGAGAGCGTTGCGGCAAGCGTATTACAAAAGAGGCTGCGTACGAACTGACGCAAATGACGGGATCAAGTCTTGCGCGCTTGTCGAACGAACTCTCCAAACTTGCTGCATTTATCGGCGACGCGAGCGACGAGATAGGCGTTGCTGATATTGAGAAATCTGCCGGGCACATTCGCACGCACGGATTGTTTGCGCTGATTGATGCTGTTGCGGATCGCAACGCAGGCGAGGCGATGGCGACATT
>CAYSUZ010000210.1:0-3753 GCA_964434335.1 uncultured Planctomycetota bacterium
AAGGTACTGTGCCTTTGAAGGATAAAGCTTCGAATGGGGATGTTACGCCTCCGAAGGATAAGATTTCGAATGGGGATGATGCGTCGGAGGGGGGCACGGGTGGTAAGCATGATCGTGGTGGTGTGCGGCCTAAGTTGGCGATGCTTGAGCATGACAGCGCTGTGTATTGCGTGGCGTTCAGTCCTGACGGCAAGACGCTGGCAGCGGGGAGTTTTAAGGACACGATCACGTTGTGGAATGTGGTGACGGGCAAAAACAAGGGTACGCTGGTCGGCAATGTTACGGACGACAATGACGTAAATTCCTTGGCGTTCAGCCCCGACGGCGCGTTGCTGGTCGCGGGTAGTAGCGATGGCGCGGTAAGGTTGTGGGATGTATCCAGCAAGAAAATTAAGGCGACGCTGGCGGGGCATTCCAAGTGTGTGTATTCGGTGGCGTTTAGTTCCGACGGCAAGACGCTGGCCTCGGCGAGCAGCGACGGGACGGTAAAGTTGTGGGACATATCGAGCACAAAGCCAACGGCTACGCTGGGCGGGTACGGTGGCGAGGTGTATTCGGTGGCGTTTAGTCCCGATGGCAAGACGCTGGCTTCGGGGAGTTGCAGGTTCAAAGACAATACCATGATGGGCGAAATTAAGTTGTGGGATGTTGCGAGCGGCAAAGAAAAGACTACGCTGAAGAGGCATTCCGGCAGGGTGTTTTGCGTGGCGTTCAGCCCCGACGGCAAACTGCTGGCCTCTGGCAGCGAGGATGCGACGACAATGTTATGGAGCGTTTCCGGGGGGGTGTCTCTGTCCACGATGGGGGGATTTAAGAAAGACGATATCGTAACTTCCGTAGCGTTTAGTCCCGACGGCAAGACGCTGGCTGTGGCGAGCAGCGATGCGACAATAAGATTATGGGACGTAGTCGAAAGAGTGGAAAAAACCACGCTGCGTGGACATAGCGATTATATGCAATGCGTTACGTTTAGTCCCAACGGCAAGACGCTGGCCTCGAGCAGCAGCGATGAAACGATACGATTCTGGGATGTTACTGCGCCGTAGTGGCGGATTTTGTTGTATGATTGGTGATACTTAATCGGAGAGAACTCATGTCAAATCGCATCTGGCTTTTTGCTTTTCTTGCGCTGTCGGTTTTCCTTGTTCCGATGGGCTGCGACGATGGTGCTGTGCCGCCGTCGGGCGATACTGCCGCGACGGAAGGGGACGCGCCGACGGGAGAGACTTCGCCGCCGGATAAGCCCGGAGTCGATTGGAGCAGTAGCAATGTGAAGGAACTCGTTCCGCTGCGCGGGCATAGTGATTATGTGGTTGCTGTGGTGTTCAGTCCCGACGGCAAGATGCTGGCTTCGATGAGTTCGGATAGAACAATAAAGGTGTGGGACGTGTCGAACTGGGCGTTGTTGACTACGCTGAGCAGGCGTGGGGGAAGTGCGAATGCTATTGCATTCAGTCCCGACAGCAAGACGCTGGCTGCGGCGAGTTCGGATTACAAGATAAAGTTGTGGGATGTTGCGACCTGGACGGTTAGGACGGAACTGAGCGGGCATACGAAATGGCCGATTTCGCTGGCGTATAGTCCAGACGGCCTGACGCTTGCCTCGGGCGGGGCGGATATGACGGTAAGGTTGTGGGATGTGGCGAGCGGGACGCAAAAGGCGATGCAGACCGGACACCAATTTGATGTGTATGCCGTGGCGTTCAGTCCCGACAGCCGGACGCTGGCCTGGGGCGGGTTTGAGGGCAAGATGATGTTGTGGGACGTGTCGGCGGCGAAGGGAACGGTCAAATTGGAAAAGGTTATCAATGATGTGATGGCCTTGGCATTTAGTCCCGACGGCAAAATACTGGCGGCGGGGAAATTCGACAGTTCGATCAGGTTGTTTGACGTGGAGAGCGGGGAAATACGGATGACGCTGCGCGATCGCGACACGCGGATGAGGACTATACCGTTTAGTCCCGACGGTCGGACGATTGTCTCGGCGAGCAAGGGTGACAAGACGATAACGTTTTGGGACGTGTCGAGCGGCAGTGAGGTGTACGTGCTGGAGGATATTGGGGATTATATATTTTCCGCAGCGTTCAGTCCCGACGGCCGGATGCTGGCGGCAGGCAGCAGAGATAAGACGGTCAGGATATGGACTGTCATCAAACCGTAGTTGCGGATTTCGATATTATAAAAAAGGGCTTGCGGCAAAACCGCAGGCCCTTTTTGTGCGCAGGCCGAGTCGCGGTGTATTGTGCGAAGCCCGGATGCGCGCCCCTTATCTTTGATATGCATCAAGCCCGCGTCGCTAGCTCTTTATTGCCGCGGCGGGGGCATGTGCTGGTTGTTCGTTACGCTTGTAAATGTGCCGGTCGATTTCTGTGTTGCAGTTTTTGCAATATGTGATTACTGTTACTGCTGTGCTTGGCGGTGTGCCGAATTCGTATTTGATCGCTGTGTTTTCGTGCGGACATCGCATTCATTCTTCTCCTTGATCTTGTTTTTGGGTGCCCTTTGTTGCTTGTGTATTGAATTATATCCGTGACTAGGACATTTTTATTGAAGCAGGGGCGTTGCCGCCCCTACCTCTGAGAGAGATTAGTGTTTGGATTTACTTCTGTGCTCCGGTTCTTTGTGTTCCTGCTTCTTTGTTTCCTGCTTTTTGTGGCTTCGCTTTTTTGTTTCGATCTTTCTTGTTTGGTGTTTTTTGTTTTGTTTCTTATTGATTTCATACTTTTTTGTTTCCATTTTTTTGCAGGCCGGTTTTCTTACTTCTATCCTTCGCATAATGATTTTTTTGGGTTTAGATTTCAGCTCGAGGCGCACGCCTCTGCAGGCCCACCCTCTAGTTCCATTGTCGATGCTGTATCTGACCATGCCTCTTAGGTATACGGTGCCCTTGATGTTGGCGCGCAAGCTTGTCTGGCCGCCGATGAAACGGACATCGAGTTTCCTGCCCGAGAGCGTTACCTTGCCCTTGAGGTTGTAGATGTATAGGGTTTTGCCGACACGTTTTTTGTCATATTTGCCATCAATCTCGACATCAGAGCTTTTATAATTGCGGATTTCTATAACACCTCTGCCGAAGCCATTGATGACAGTGTGGCCCTTGCCGACGAGATGGAATGTGCCGGTGCCGTTGGCCCATATCGAGCCTCTATCGTCGAATTTATGTGTGCCAGCCTGGGCTGTTTGTGTGGCGAGTCCTGCCGCAAAGGTGCAGAATGCGATTAGAGCAAGTATCTTGAGAGCTTTCATGCCATTCTCCTTTAAATATAAGTTTGTTTGCTGGAATTGGCTAGCCTTGATGCTTCGTAAGAATTAAACACAAAAACCATGTTGAGGTTCCGGTGGATGCGGCGGATAAATTTTTGGACTTCCTGCCGAATCCCATCGCGATCAGTCCAGATGCGCTGGTTTTGCAGGCTGAGCGGTGTTTTCTGCGGCGGCGATCTGCGCATAGCTGGTCAATTTTTTGTTGACAAAGACTAATGATAGCGTATGATTTTAGTGTAAGTTTGTGAGTTTCGGCATCATTTTTTCACCTTCTAGGGAGACGGTGTCATGAAGAGAAATATTGGAATAGGCGACATTCTTGTCATCGCCGGCGTTGTGTTGGTTTTTGCGTTTTTGTTTATCAGCGTAATCGTTGCCAAAGGAAACGCATGGTCGATCATCAATTCTATCGTTCTGTTGCTGCTCACGGCTGGCTGCGGAGCGCTATGGGCGATGAATATGATGGGCAAGATTGAACAGAAGATGCTT
>CAYSUZ010000211.1:0-3724 GCA_964434335.1 uncultured Planctomycetota bacterium
ATACTAGATGCCCAGGTCGCTGAGCTTAGCGTTGAACGGCTGCTTGGATTGCAGGGTGAAGCCGAGGCCGATGCTGCCCGGCAAGAGATCGCTGATGGCGACATCGTTATCATTGACGGCCCGCAGTATCGCCAGGAAATCTACGAGCGAATCGAGCGCGAGATTAACGCGCTTAATATTCCTTTTTTTGACTCTTCCGAGCACTATCGCCTTGTGTGCGATATGTCGCAGTACCAGCCTTTGTTCGCCCAAAACCGCATCCCGCAAGCTCGCACAGTTCTTGTTCCGTTTACCGAGGAAGACATCGCGCGAACCGACTCCAAAGAATTCTACAAGCGTGTTATCGGCTCGCGTATCGATATGCTGGTCGAAAAGGGCGGACTTCACCCAACCAAAACGCATCCCGTCTTCTATCGTACGTTTTACAGCTCTGCCGTCGGCAGCAATATCTGGCGTTTTCGTGCTGAATCGATAGTGGATTTGGTGAACAGTTCTTACGAGGTTGTTTACGACAAGCAGGGCTGCGAAGACATCGGCGGGCTGGCGGTGCGACAGTGGCAGGATATCGACAAGATATATCCCGTTCCGATGCACGATGTTTTTCGAGAATACCGCGTCTTTGTGATTGGCGGCCAGCCTATCTGGTATTCCTTCTATCAGGGCCTGTCGCGGATCGACACCAAGGGGCCGGACTTCGAGGACTTCAAAGCAAAGGCGATGCTCAGTGCCAAGGAAATCCGGCGCATCAAGCAGCTTTCAGCCAAAATAGCCTCACTGATACCTTCGCATTACTTTACGATCGATTTTGCGTATGACTCTGCGGGCAAGATTCAGGTAGTCGATTTGGGGCCGGCATTTTGTTCCGGCATGGCTTTCAAGATCGATCAGGTGCCTGTGCTCGCATCGTTGCTGCATTACGCGGCGCAAGTGGTGCGTAACCCTAAAATCCTTGCCGAAAGAGCCTCCGTCGAAATCGACAACCTGATTCACCTCGAAGAATTGACCGAGATCGTGGACGCACTCAATATTAGCCGTCTGCCTCTGGGCAGCTTTTGCGGGCTTTTGTTGTAGGCGCGTCTTCGTCTTGTTTGGTTTCGTCATGCTCTCGCACTATCTCCCGTAGCGTATTCAGTACATCCCGTCTGCAAAACGTATCCACATTTTCCTGAGGCGCGTCGTTGCCGAATGCACAGGCGTCGAGCAGCATTTTGACAATTGTCGCAGCAGCTCGCGCATCGGTGGCCGCGATTACTTCGGGGTCGCTCAGTCGCGCGATATAGGGCCGCAGCGTCTTGCGTAGCAGGGCGCTGACTTCATTGTCGCTGGCCATTGCCGCCTCCGTGGGTGCGAGAGATTTTATTGGCCCACTGCATGTTGTCGTGCATTCGTTTGAGACTCTTGTGATAGAGTCGATGCACTCGCGCATGGACGCGAGCCAGGGTGCGGCTGACCGAGCCTTGCGTTATGCCGAGTATCTCGCCGATTTGTTGCTGGGTAAGGCTTTCGCGGTAATAGAGCTGCGCGACCTTCTTCTGGTACGGCGGCAGGGTGTCCTCGATATCGAGAATCTTTTGGACGAGCATTCGGCCTTGCAGTAATCGCTGCATCCGTCGAGTCCGCTTGCTCTGGATCGCGTTCTGAGGTATTCGCGTACATTGCCCACTGCACGACGGGCGTTGCGCGCAGTTGCTGCATTCCTGAAATCGTATTCTACTCATTTTTCTTTCCTTTGTTGTCAGTGTTGATTCCTGAGCCGTCGACGAGTTCACCAAGCAGGGCATACAATTGATTCTCGCTCATGGCTGCGTTGTTTAGTGAGGCCCGCAGCGTTGTGCCGAGGCCGGGATAGCGGCGAAGCCTGCGACAAGACGGGCACAGTGTGATCACATCACCGAGGTCGAAGTCGACATCGGGTCGCGCGCCGCATTCGCATTTTTTCAGCTCGATCATGAACGCTCCTTAGATGATAGCAATGCTGTGGCGGTCTGCTTCGTCGAGACATATCTCGATTGAGCGCTCGCGAGTGAGTTCGTAGAGACCACTGAGTACCGAATAGTCGCCGTTCTCACACAACAGCGCCAGACCGCAAACAAACTCTTCGGCGAGGTCGCGAATAACATCGGCTTGCCTCAACAAAATCAAACCGCTTTGGTCGGCGAGTTCGACAAAGCGATCCTTTTTGATAACGACACGGTTAAGCATAATTTCCTCCTGGGGTGGTGGATTGCGGGACATCGAGAGGTAAAAAATCTAAAAAAAATCGTTTGACACAGGCGATAAAAGGGGTACAATAATGGGCGTACGGACTAGTACCATTTTATTTCCTTTTACCGGAGCCGTCAGTTTACGCAAGTAAGCTGGCGGTTCTTTTTTTATGGCAATTTCGCGTGGTCTTGGAGCAATTCTTAACCCATTTCATTCTTCTTTTTCTCCCTTAGCATACATAATATTTGTGTTTGTTTTCCTTTCACTGTTTTAATGACGCCCCAAAGGTATTTTATACTCAGATAATGACATGATTTTGCTGACGTTTTTGTAAAGCACAAAAAAAAATAATTGCCTTCCGATAAAAATCCGGGTATACAAAAGCCAAGAAAAAAATAAATATTAAATAAAAAAACAGGAGAAAATGGCATGACAGAAGGCCCGATGAGTCTGGAAAAAGTAGTTGGTCAAACGGTTTTGTTTAGTCTTGCGGGTACGCAGGGGCTGGAATCGTTCGGCGTAACCGGCAAGATGTTTCATGGTGCCGTGATGGGGGTTGATGCTGTTGGAGTCTGGGTCGAGAATCCCGAGTTCAAAACGATTCCTACTTCCGATCCATATGGCAAGACGCTGCCGCTTGAAGAGCGCGCGAAACGGAAATTTAAGGCGGCGTTTCTGATTCGCTGGGATTTGATTCTCTCAATCTTGGTTTACACCGACCGTGACGAGTTCGACAGATCCGAGGAATTAGGCACCGGCGAGATGATTAACAAGATAGGCTTCGAATAAAAGATCGCATACACAACACAAGGCGCGTGAGCATTGCTCACGCGCCTTGTTAATTTTGACACCAGATTTTTTTATATAATTTTTTTGAAGGCAGCGCCGGGCTTGAAGCCGACTGTTTTGCTTGCCTTGATGCGGATCTGCTCGCCGGTCTGCGGGTTGCGACCCATTCTGGCCTTACGTTTTTTGACCGTGAACGAGCCGAAGCCGATCAGGGTAACGTTGGTATCTTTTTTAACGCCTTTTTTGATGCAATCGAGAACCGAGTTGCAGGCTCTCTCTGCGGCTGCTTTTGTCGATTTGGTTTCTTTTGCTACTGCTTCGATAAGTTGAGCTTTGTTCATATTCTGACACCTCCCGAAAAAGATAGAAACAGAGATAACCGAAATTTCTTTATTCACGGGGGCTGCGGGCACTGTGCCCCGCAAACCCGCCTACCATGCGGAATTTACGCCTGTGCGCCTAACATGTCAACAAAAAAATCCCCGTTGGGCGAAAAAATATTTTTCCGACCGACGGGGTTTGTGCCGCTTTGCGCAAGGCTTACGGCGGGGTCTTACTTCCATTCATCCCTTTTATGTCCAATTTCAGTTCGACTATTTGTTCATCTATGGCATCGATTTTTTGTTCCATTCGCAGCAAGTCGCTGCGGTATTGCTGTGTCGAACGCACTATCCGAGCATCGATGTCTTTGTTCATCACATGGGTATAAATCTCCGAGCGCGTTAGCTGT
>CAYSUZ010000212.1:0-3718 GCA_964434335.1 uncultured Planctomycetota bacterium
ACCAATTGTTGCGTCCTTGCTCAATTTGCCAATCATCCGCAGAAAACTACTGCCGCCAATCCAGAATTTCGCCAACAAGGCATACATCGCTACATTCAACACTGCAAAACCACCAGCGTATAGGAGCGACTTCTTCACAAACGACTTTGACATGACATTCTTCCTCCATACAGAAGCAAACCGTTACTCGGCTCTCACCAAAGTAATATTCCAGCCCTCTTTACATGGCTCGATAGTAATTTTGATATCTTCATCGTCCTCTAGCTCCTCGGTGGCGGATTTGATCGCAAGCGGATCATCCACAATAAAGGATATGCTCGCACCCGGCTTTAGATTTTCGGCCTGCTCGATAATCATCATCACCGGATACGGACAGACTGTCCCAATTAGGTTTACGCTTATCTTGTCCATACTTACCTCAAAATATTACGGCTGCCCGAAGCTATCCCGGACTGTTTTGTTTCTGGATGAAATGCCAATTTTTCCGTCGGTAATTCGAGAACAAAAGTCGAGCCTTCACCAACAATGCTTTTTACATATATGGCCCCACCGTGGCGATCAACCACAGATTTCACTATCGCTAAACCCAGCCCCATCGAGCCAGACATAAACTCAATCGTTCCTGAAGAATGATGCGCAGTACTGTTGACCTCGTAGAACGGCTCAAAGATCACTTCCTGCTCGTCTTCGGGGATTCCGATGCCGGTATCAGATATGAGAAATTGAACTTTGTCGTCTACGAATTTTGTCTCTATGGAAATGCGCCCTCCGTCGGGCGTAAAGCGGATCGCATTCATCACCAGGTTGGTTAAGGCCTGCCACATCTTTTTGGCCTCGCCCAGACACAGCGGCAGATTGTCGGCCAAGCTGAGATTGAGTGTCTGCTTGCGAACATGTAATACCGCCTTGATCTCACTTTGGACTTCGCGGACAAGATCATTAATAGAAAATGGCGTGGCGCACACCGGTCTGGCATAGCCGCTTTCGATTATTTCCTGCATGTTGTTGACGAGCATTTCGAGCCGCTTCGCAGATCGCATCAAGTCATGGCAAAGATCACGGCAATCCGTTTTGCATTCACTCGTCATCTCTTTGAGCATATCGGCACACCCCATGATACAGGTAAGAGGGGTTCGCAATTCGTGCATCGCCGTGCAGGCGAAATTTTTCTTCATCTCGTCAAGTTTTTGCATCTTGTCGGCAACACGCTTCATACCAAGTCGCCCGGAAAATTCGGGGTGCTGCTCAATAGCAGAAGAGATTGTTCGCAATAAGTGTCCGTTGTCCCAGGGTTTGGTAATAAAGGCAAAGACGTCACCGTCGTGGACGGCGTCAATCGCAACACCAACTTCCGTGCGACCGGTAATCATAATGCGGGTAACGTTGGGGTATTTTTCTTTGACGATCTTGAGCAGTTCGTTGCCGGTCATCTCTGGCATGGCGTGGTCGGTAATCAGGACAACGACGTTGGTCGCACTCATAATCTCCAGAGCTTCCTTAGCACCTTCAGCGGTAATAACGTTGTAAGGTTGCGTTTTAAATAGACGCGACATAGCCAGAAGTATTCCCGGCTGGTCGTCTACTAACAAAACTGTGGGCTTCTTCATGAATTTATTCCTCACTCGGAATGCAACATTATTGAGAGATACAGCCCTCTGCTGGGGAAGCAACATGCATGAACGTGATATGATTATAGATAAGTTAGCATTTCGTTTTCCTTACAGGATTACTAATCGGACGTGTTGGTTCATTTTCTTTAGAAATCTTGACCAGGTAATGTGAATATTGCTGAAATATGGTCATCAGTGATTTTGGCTTTTTTCTTGCCATTCATGCCGCAACCCCATAAAATCCGGTTCGCAAAATATCAGCAATCGGAGAAAACCATTGAAAATGCTCGGTTCCGGCAAACTAGATCCCGTCGACTACCTGTTTTTGTCAGGACAGCGACAACGGCTTCACGCAGCATGTCTCGTGCAATTGTCGCGGCAGAGCCAGATAAATATTTCTATCAACCGCGACAAATTATTCGCATCTCGTGGCAAAAAAGGCATCTTGGGTAAAAAAACTCTCGCCTCGGCAATCAAGACGCAAATCAAAAATGAACACGAACTCACGGAAATAAATTTTTTCGAACGAGCCGTCGCCGCACAAGGCGCGAAAGACAAATGGTTCGCCGGAAAAGAAAAGGCAATGATCTCCAACTACGAGCGCCGCGGTTTTATGCGTGACGGCGTACCCGCCTCGCGGGGGGTAGAATTGGTTCGCCTTTACACAGAGGAAACCGAGAGCCTGGTCGAGAAACTGCGGTCAGCGTTCCTCGAAGAGAAAATCGACCTCGTTGACAAACATGCAGAGTGGCTTTTTATCCGCTACACATCACGGCAACATTACCCGGAAGCCTTCAACAAAGAACGCGAGGAATTCGCTATCGTTGCCGAGCCGATTATCAACGATCCTGGAATTACAAGCAAACTAAGCGATTCCACGCTCTACATACTTTCGCTGCTGGAAAAAGAGTTCGCAAAAAAACGCGCACTCAAACCGCCAAAAGAATCCGGCAACACCCAAGATGAATAGCTAAGGAGGTTCACGTGAAACAACTTCTACGCCCCATAGCAACATCCATGATAGTGCTTTGCTTTATCTTGATCTCCGCGCCCGGCCCCCTGTCTTCTGCGCAACCGAAGTGCACCGGCCAGGATAGCGGCGATTTACTTGCCATCCCACAGGCGATCAAGGAGTTTATCGCCAAGGAACATTTCGACGGCAACGTCAATTCTGCCGCTTTCAAAAAAGGCGTCAGGCGTCTGCGGCTCGACAGAAAGACCTTCAACGATGTGATGAAAAACTACTCGCAGCGTCAGCTGTTTGAGTTCTACAACGGCGAAAGTGTCTTCACCGCCGTGACCGACCGCAAAGGCCAGCACCACATTATTGTATTTAAGGCCCGCGAAGAAGGCGACGAGAACAACAGCCGATTCAAGATAGTCAACGATAAATATAAACGACTCTACGAACGCACGAATATCCCCGCGGCGCACTTCCGCGTTGTTATTGAAATGCTCAAACCGATAAAACAGGTCAAACTGCCCAAAAAGAAACTATCTCCGATGTCAGTGCCCGAATTTCTTGAGAGCATCAAGGATGAGGTTTCCGAAAAGGACCATAAGAACATCATGCTGACCTTTAAGCGCGCCGAGCGAAATTCGCAGAACCTCATCAAGGCCGTGCGCCTTCTGGAAACCGAGGAGGAAAAGCAGGGAGCATACTGGCTGCTTGCGCAGATGCAGGACTACGGCGACACTTCATTTTTCTACGATGAGGAAGAGGCCGATATACTTAAATTCACCCACCACGATGCCGAATACATGACGGCGGAGCATTTCTACGAGGTGGTTCACTACGCCTACAAGACCCGCAAACTCTATTCATGGGCGCGTGATTTGAGCGAAGACGATTTCAGAGTGCTGGTGCTGCAATTCCGCCACACACAACACCCAATCGCTCCAGGAATGCGCGCACACATGTTCAACGCCCTAAAACCCTACGCCACGACACTGACGGACATGGAAGACGCGCTGCATCAGATAAACCTCATCGCCTATTGCTTTATTCAGTACACCCCGAAGCGCAGATACATGACCGACGAGGATCTGCGCGGAATTCTGGCCTGCAACGAGGGCCGATGCGAGGAGCAAACCAACTTCGGCATGGC
>CAYSUZ010000213.1:0-3715 GCA_964434335.1 uncultured Planctomycetota bacterium
GTCGTAATCGGCCTTACCAAGATGCATTGAAACCAGTTTGCGAATTGACTGCTGGTCGTCGATTACAAGGACTTTTCCCTCGGACATATCGTGCTCCTTTGATTGGGGTTTAATCAAAATTTTGTTCTTTTGCTTGGAATAATGTTTTTACCAGTTTAAGTCCTCTTGCGCCCAACGCCGCAAAAGCGTGCGCCGCGAACGGATAAGGATTCTTCATCATTGTGCGCTTGCCGGAAACGTGTCCTATCAGCGCTCTACCCAGCGAAGCCTTCTGTGATATGCGGTTCATCAGCGCAATCACAGCGCCTGGTTTTTGTAATCGTCGCATTCGGGCCGAAAACATTAGCTCATGTCCAAGTTCACTGCGCCGGACTCTCCCGGAATAATTCGCAAATGAATAATCGCTTTTATCTATGGCGCGGCAAATTTCGTCCGCCGCCAACTTGCCAAACATCAGCGACTGCCGCACTCCTTCGCCTGTTAGTTCGTCCAGCCCCGCAGTGTCGCCCGCCAGCAGAATGTGTGGTCGTGCCAACGGTGCTTTCGGCGAATAGGCGTAGCCAAACGAGCCCAACAATTTTTTCCGATCCAATTTAATTCCTCTGTACTGCATTCTTTTTGCGAGCACATCCGCCATATTAATGCGGCTATTATTCCTGGAGCGCAACGCGCAGATGCCGTAGTTTATTGTGGGTTTGTCTCCCATCCAGCAAGGAAATCGCCAGATGTATCCCGGCAAATTGTCCGCCAGACAGCTGAAATCAATTTCGACTTCCGCGTGGTCAGGTTTTGCTCCGTCTATCTCCGCCAGAGGCATTGTCGTCATAAGTGCTGCCCAGGGAGTTCGCTTAACATTCTTGAATAGCGAATTCGAACACCCCTGCACCCCGTCGGCTCCTACTACCGCTTGCGCGTGATAAACGCTGCGGCTGGTAGTAATCTCCATGCCTCCGGGAAGCGGCTTGATGGCCATAGCAGGCTCGTTTTCGAGAAGTGTTACTCCTCTAGCACGTACATGCTCGGCCAGCGCAGCGTCGAATTCATTGCGCTGCACAACTCGCATCGCACCGGGGGACGGAAGGCGTACCCATCGATTTTCAAAGACTATTCTGGTGAAACTGGTCTCCGCATACGGCACATCGCAGGCAGCTCCCAGTTCTTGAAGCAAAATATCGGCTTTGGCCGTAATTCCACCCGCGCAGACTTTGGGCCTGGGGTGGCGGAATTTTTCAATTACGAGAATTAACCTGGCCAGACTTGGGCGGGATTGCACGAGATTAAGCGCCGTCGCACAGCCCGCAGGGCCGGATCCGATTATCAGAATAGGGAACTTTCTTATGATATCTTTCGGCATAATTTTTTTAATACTTGATGAAATATGTAGTACATGAGTCTAACATTGTTTTATCGGAAACTTGGCTGGAGTTATTTAAGAGATGACGCAATTTTGACGATTATATATATATGAAATTAGGTTAATTAACCAAGGTCTGGAGCGTGTCGATGAAAACGTATAAGTTGAATCCGACATTTAACGAGTTTATGTACGCGCTCATTCGCTTGCATATAAACAAAAATATAATCTTCGGACTGATCCTGGGCCTGCCTTTTCCTGTGCTTCTCATGTGGCAGGATTTTTATTCCAGCGGCTGGGCTTTTAGTCTGGAAAAATTGGGCCTCAAACTTTCCGAACACTCCTATCATTATTTCTTTATCTTCCTGCCCATTATCACCGGACTTGTCGCCGGCGTTTTCGGCTCAGTTCGTGAGAAAAGTTCTCGGCGAATCAAAGCGCTGATTGAAGAACTTGAAAAACTCTCCAATATCGACTCCCTGACCACCCTCTATACCCGGCGGTATTTCGACAGCGAAATCGCAAAAGAATTTCAGCGCGCCAGCAGGAACAATACTACTTTTGCCATCGCTGCGGTCGATTTGGACAAACTCAAGGCCCTGAACGATACGGATGGACACCCCGTTGGTGATGCGGTTCTGGAGTCGATAGGCCGGATAGTTCACGAAAATTGCAGGTTATACGATGTGCCCGCCAGACTTGGCGGCGACGAATTTTCCATACTGCTGCCCAATACCACCGAGGAGCATGCTATCACAGTTGCAAAGAGGCTCCGCGATCAGATAGACAAACATGATTTTGCAGAGGCGGGAATTTCCGGAAAAACGCCGATAACGATCAGCATTGGCGTAGCAAACTATCCAGACGATGGAGATACCATTGCTACCGTTATGAAGGCCGCCGACAAGGCACTATACGATGCGAAATCCTGCGGCAGAAATTGCATTTTCGATGGCAACGGCAACAAAGTGTAATCAACTGTATTTTTTCGTCAGACGGCAGGCGTGTCCGCCTTCTAGATAATCAAGATCGTCCAGACAGCGCATCATCAGAATAATCCCCAGTCCCCCCTGCTTGCCGTCGCGCTGTCGCATGCGCGCGCGCTCTTGCGGGTCGGTGTGCTTGCTGAGGTCCAGATAGTATTCGTAATCAAATCCGGCTCCGGAATCAGATACCGTTATTGCGACCTTCTCGTTGTCGAGCGTGCAATCGATTCTGATCATCTTCGATTTGTCGCGATCGTTGCCGTGCTTGTAGGCATTGTCAATGGCCTCGCGCACGGCAGTTCGCAGCTCGCTTGCGTCAAATTCGGAATAATCGGCGTGACGTATTACTTCGGAAATCGTATCGTTTGCCGCGACAAGCGAGACTTCGGTACTGGGAAACTCGAAACTTATTTGATGGACAAGATATTTTTTCTCGTCTTCTGTTTTTTTGAGCTCCGCTTCCGAAACCGCGAAAAGTTCATTATATTCAAATGGCTCCGTGAGGCGGTCATTTTCGATCACCCGCAGTTCCCTAGGGGCGCTGAGCCCCTGCGAATAAAGTCTGATCACTCCGGTCATGTTTGATTTTTTGTTCAATTTCAGCTCACGGCACATGTCGCTGGCTTCGTTGACAGCGTTATCGATAATAATCAGGTCAGGAGTCTTGGTGGCCAACGATGCCATTGCCGCAGAGCGGTTGTGCGAAAGCGTAAACGTTCCGGCCTCACCACCCCACCGCATTTCCAATATGTCGGAGAATATATTTTTTTCAGGCGTAATCAGCATGATCGAGGCGTCGATGGGCGTACGCGGAAAAACTTCTTTGAATGGTTTGGGTGGGCGTGCTTTGCCGCTGGGAGCGGGCTTGGGTGCGACACGCGCGTATTCCTTGGCGATCTCTTGTGTGGCGCCGGTATCGAAGTATACCCCCGCGCGTTTGCGATCCGGGAATATCTTTATAATAGTGTGGAACCCGATGATGCGTATTGTCCGAATAATGTCCTCGGGCACGCGAATCAATACGAGATCGCCGCCGTTCTCGCGGCATATGTCCTGACAACGGATCAGCTCGCCGAGGCCGCTGGAATTAATGTAGGAAAGCTTCTCCATATCAAACACTACCCGCGGCGCACTATCATTGACGGCTTTGCCAATCTGCGCCTGGAATTCCGGGAATGTCGCTGTGTTGATCATGCCGGTGAACGCTAGCGAAAGAACGGCGTTCTGCTTACTGGTCTGGAATGTTGCGATTTTGCAGTCGAAATCCGCCATTGTCTACCCCTGTAATATGGAAAATTTTCTATCTACTGCTTTCGTGCCTGGTCTCGTAGCGCTTCTTCAAGATCGCCCTTTGTTATCACGCCTTTGAGCAACA
>CAYSUZ010000214.1:0-3686 GCA_964434335.1 uncultured Planctomycetota bacterium
GGCTTGAGTTCCACAGCATCTCTTCGTCGTGATTGAACTCGATCACAAGCGCATCTGAATTGGCAAATTTCCTGATCAACGGCGGGCGCATATCACCAAAATCCGTAGCAAGAACAATACGCCTGCGATCTTCGCCGCTGGTACAGTTGGCAATAATCGCATTCGTGCCGCCTTCGGCATCGTGCGGCACCGAAACGGGTTCGATTTCTATCTCGCCTATCCTGAAGGGCACGCCATCGTAGAGTACGTGCAGATTGGCCTCTGAGAGTATCCTGTATGCACGAAACTTTTTCTCGATAACTGTTGTGGCGTGTCGGTGATGATAGAGGGGGATTTTGTACTTGGTGCAGGCGGTGATAATGGGATTGCGTAGGTGGTCACCGTGGAGATGCGTAACAATCAGCGCGTTTATATCCGATATCGACAGGCCGAACACATTAAGTCGGAGTTCGAGTTGCCTTGACGAAATTCCTGCGTCGATAAGGACGTTGGTTGCGCCGGACTGAATCAGCGCGGAGTTGCCTTTTGAGCCGCTGGCGAGAATTGCAAATCTGATAGACAATATACCCTCTCAAAAATCCCTGCAGGAGAGGGCGAAACCCTCTCCCGCAGAGTATTCGTTGCTATTTATTAAGATACTCGTCAATTAGGGCGAGAACCTCTTTGAGTTCCGGCAACGTGCAGTCGCCCATGTGAGCGATGCGGAACGCTTTCTCTTTGAGCTTGCCGTAGCCGTTGGAGATTACCATGTTTTTGGTCGCCAAGAACTTGTTGAGATCGGCAATGCTGATGCCTCTTGTGTTCTCCATGCAAGTTAGCGTAACCGAGCCGTAGCCATCTTCGAAGAAGAAGTTGAATCCTCGATCTTTGGCCCAAGCGCGGCAGTGATCAGACATCTCTTTGTGTCGCGCAAAACGATTCTCCAGTCCTTCTTTTAGCATTTTGCTGCACTGGTGGTCAAGCGCATTGATGAAGGAGATGTTGGGCGTATTCGGTGTCTGGCCCTTCGCGGCGTACTTTGCAAAGAGTTGGAAGTCGAAATAAGTTCCGCGATTCGGAATGGTCTTCGATTTTTCCATTGCCTTGTCGCTGACCGCAAATACTGCGAGTCCCGGCGGCATAGCCCATGCCTTCTGTACGCCAGCAAGCAGCAGGTCGATGCCGAGCGCGTCGGTGTCGATTTTGACGGCGGTCATCGAACTCACTGCGTCGATCATGAAGGTAATGTCGGGATATTTTTTCAGCACTTCGGCGATTTCTTTAAGAGGACTCATCACGCCGGTGCTTGTTTCGTTGTGCGTAAAGGTGAAGGCGTCATATTTGCCGGTGGCGAGAGCTTCGTCGATCATCTCGGGCTTAATTGCCTTGCCCCATTCGATTTTAATGGGATCAGCTTCTTTGCCGTTTTCGCCCATCATTTCAAACCAGCGGTCGGAAAACGCGCCGTTGCAGGATACGAGCGCACGTTTGCCGACGAGGTTGCGAATTCCGGCTTCCATCACGCCTGTGCCCGATGACGTGGAGATAAATACGTTCTGCTCGGTGTAGAGTATTTTTCGCAATTTCGAAATTGCACTGTTGTAAAGATCGCTGAATTCCGGCATGCGGTGGCCCATCATCGGTATCGCGCAGGCCTGCAGGGTGTCGGGAGCTACCTCGACCGGCCCCGGTATGAACAGTTTCTTGTGCATTTGGCTCTCCTTGCTGATCGCAGCATCGAATCGTTATATGTTAAGTTTTGCGAATACCATGCCCGTAAGAAGCTTCGGGTAGAAGTCTGTGGACTTCTGTGGCATCTTTTCTCCAGCGGCGGCGACGGCCTTGACCTGCGAAACCTTCGTTGGGTTCATCAGGAATGCCATCTGGTACTCACCTTTCTTTGCGAGATCAATCGACGTATTCAGGTTGCGCCTGTAATGAACGTTGCTCTGCGCTTCGAGTTCTTTCGGTCCGATGCCGAGCATCTTTTCGAGTACAAGAATGTGCAGGACGTTGACATCAAGATTTTTCCACTCGGCGGGTCTGTCTTCGGTAATGAGTTTTGCGGCCAGACCTCGCTCTTTTAGACTGAGCAGGATGTAACGGCTTTCGCCAGCCATGCAAAGGCCCAGCGTGGTCTCCGACATGCCTTCGACGTTAAGGTCTTCGAGGAATTCGCGGCGGACTTTTTCTTCATTGCTGGTTTCGTAAGGGAATTCGCGGACGATGAAAATATCGCCCAGCTGCGCTTCAAATTTCTTCGAATCGAAATCCTTGACGTTAAAAATGAGACGGTGCGTCGGGAAAACCGTCAGACCTTCATCATCCATATTAACGAATGTCATCATGCGGTTTTCGGGGGATTCCGTACCTTCGCATTTTACGCCAGCTTCGCGCATTTCGTTGCGGAAGTTGATGGCCGTTTCGTAGCGATGATGTCCGTCGGCGATAAAGATGCCTTTGTCCTTCATCGAATCCTGAATAATTTTGATTTTCTCAGGATCGGTAATAGTCCAGACAACGTGGCGCTCGTCATCAAGCACGGCTTCCGCGTCAGGCGCATTTCTTGCCGCTTCGTCCAGGATTTTGTTTACGGTCAGCGCTTCATCGGAGTAGAGCATGAATATCTGGCCGAAATTCGACTTGGTTGCGCGCAGGAGGTTGAGCCTGTCGGCCTTGGGGCCGGAGAGTGTTTTTTCGTGGGGCTTGGCGCCGCCTTCGTTGTAGTCAAGCACCTTGCCCATCGCGACAAAACCCTTGCGGGTCTTGCGGCCACCGGCTACCGGATATTCCTGATAATAAGCGTAGATCGCGGGCTTGTCTTCCTGTGCCAGCGTGCCATCGGCAATTGACGCCGCGATGAAATCTCGTGCGCGGGTGTACTCGTTGTTCGTTTCGTTGTCGGATGCCTCTTTTTTGCCTTTGATTACACGCACAATGCTTTTTTCATGCGTCGTGTAATATTTGTCCTGCAATTCCGGGCCGATTTTATCGTAGGGCTGTGTGACGACATTCGCCAGCTTGCCGACCTTTTCCGCGTTGTAGCGAAAACCTCTGAATGGGAATACTTCTGCCATGATTCTGCTCTCCGTTTATACTAAACCTTGATTCAGGGAAATTATTTCAGTGCTTCGATAATTCTATCGGCGATGTCGACACCAACTCGAACCTGGCCTTCGCGGGACGACGCGCCGAGATGCGGCGTCAGCACCAAATTCTCCGTGGCGATCAGTTCCTTGTTGTCTGTGGGTTCCTTCTCGTAGACATCCATCGCAGCCCCAGCTATCTTGCCGGATTTGAGTGCTTCGATGAGGTCGGCCTCGCAAACCACGCCGCCACGCGCACAATCAACCAGCAGCACGCCGTCTTTCATCTTTGCAATCGAGTCCTTGTTGATCAGATACTTTGTCGCCGCAACCAGAGGGCAGTGCAGAGTAATGACGTCGGATTTTGCAAAGAGTTCGTCTATCTCAACATACGTGAAGCCGAGTTCTTTGGCGGCTTTTTCGTTTTTCAGCACGTCGAAGGCGATGACGTCCATGCCGAAAGCACGAGCGATCTTTATCACGTGCAGGCCGATCTGTCCGGTTGCCACAACGCCCAGCGTCTTGCCGGAAAGTTCGCCACCCATGAATTGCTTCTTCTCCCATTTGCCCGCCTTCATCGAGGCGTCGGCGCGGGGGATGGGGCGGCAGAGGCTTAGCATC
>CAYSUZ010000215.1:0-3670 GCA_964434335.1 uncultured Planctomycetota bacterium
CTATGAGCAGCATATACGGCGACGGGATGTGCATATCAAAATATTTAGCCTGATCCTCTACCGTTACAATCGGCGCAAACGGGCGGAAGGCTTCGCGGTGTTTGACACGCGCGTTGAGCACATCTTTCATATCGTGAATCGTGGGGTTGGCAAAGATAGTTCGATTGCACAAAGCACGCGGGCCAAACTCCATCCGGCCCTGGAACCAACTCGCGATATTGCCCTTTGCGAGCACTTCGGCAGCCTTTTTAAGCAATTCGTCTTCGGTCAGTTTCGTATATTGGATATTTTGCGAATCGAGAAATTCCTGAATCTCATCGTCAGTAAAATCATCACCGGTATAGGCGTGATCCATGACATAGCTGCGTTTGTTGCCCATGACGGTGTTCCACAGATAAAACGCCGCGCCCAAAGATGTGCCGCCATCGCCTGCGGCGGGCTGAACGAAAATATCCTTATAAGGCACTTCGCGCATTATCCGCCAGTTTGCCAAACTGTTCAAGCCCACACCACCGGCGATGCAGAGATAGTCTGCGCCAGTGCGTTCCTTGAGCGAACGCGCCATCTTGACTTCGATTTCCTCCAGGACATGCTGCAACGTCGCGGCAATGTCAAGCGACAACTCGCTCATCGCCTCGCTGGGCTTGCGTTGCGGGCCGAAAACCTTGAAAAATTTCGGGCCTATCATGCTCATCTTGTGGGTGTATGCGAAATAGTCCATGTTTAACTGGAACGAGCCATCTTCGGCTACATGGATGATGTCTTCGAATTCTTTTTGATAGCGGGGTTTGCCGTAAGATGCCAGGCCCATGACCTTGCCTTCGCCGCTGTTAACCCGAAAACCCAGCCACGCCGTTACTGTACTGTATAGCAAACCCAAGGAGTGCGGGAAGTTGATTTCATGTGTGATCTCGATATCCGTGCCGCGCCCCATACCCATCGCTGTTGTTGAATTTTCGCCGACGCCGTCGACTGTGAGTATAGCGGCTTCTTCGAAGGGCGAGACGAGAAACGCGCTGGCCGCATGCGCCAAATGATGACCGACAAAGGCAATCTCGCCCTTATATTTCATCTCTTTTTGCATAATAGTCGGCACCCACAATTTGCGCCTGAGCCACGACGGCATCCCATGCATAAACATCATGTAGCCGCGTGGAAATGAGTATGCGGAAGTACGCAGGATGCGTTCAAACTTGCGAAAGGGCTTCTCGTAGAAGGCTACGTAATCAATGTCATCAATAGTCAGATTGTTATATTCAAGCGCAGCCTTAACAGCATTCGTAGGAAATTCGTTGAAATGCTTGCGCCGCACAAAACGCTCTTCCTCGGCAGCAAAAACAAGCTGGCCATCTTTTAACAGGGCTACCGATGAGTCATGGTAGAAGCAGGAAATTCCAAGTATATGCATAACGTCTCCGACGATCGATACGATGCTTAAAACGGACGCTGAATTTTTCCCAGCGTTTTGTCGTCCGCAGTTCTTTCAACCCAGTAAGTATCTTTGCGCTCGAATTTCATATCCAGCAGTTTGGTGCGGGACAGTCGCGCAAAAAGCGCCGTTAGCCCGACACCAAAAACAAAGCCCAGCGTAAGCAAGAAAATGCTGATCGGCAGGAAGATATAGTGTGCAATTTCCTTCCAGGTTTTCCATGCCTTGATTAAACTGGCGTGATATACAATCAGGCCCGTCATCACCGTAGGGGCAATGATCAGCAAGCGGAAATACCCTTGAAGAAATATAGCCATAAACACGATCGTCGCAAGCGCAACACATAATGCTGTGATTTCTGGCAGAGCGTATTTTGGTTTTTTCAAACCGCCTCCTTTGATCGGAAGAAAATAGTATGACAATAAACGATGCAACATCATATTTGGTTTACAATAAACTATAATCCTATTTTGAGCCTTATCGACAAATTGCATAAGATTACTTTACTAACATACATCTTTTCACAAACCAATAATAAAGCAATTTTTCATGAAATTCATCTCGGATTAACTCATAACTGCATATTTTTACACGCATTGCTAAATTTGCCATTGACTGTCCAACATACCCGTGATATAAAAAGATGCTGAAATTGACAGATAGGGGCTAATAGGCTGCACCGCAAGGTGTAAGCCGCGTTATATGGTGACAATTATGAGCAATTCCCAGGACAGGGCTACCATTATCGGTTTGCTGCCGAAGTGGGCAGGATGGAGCCTCACAACACCGCATATCGGGTTTTTGCATTCTGTTTTAAGGTTCCTCGGCGAAAAAATCACTCCCAGTTTTCTTATGGCGGTCTCCGGCGAAGCATTCAGATCGTTTATTTCCGTGCCGCCCAAAAAAATCTGCGGTACGATCGAAGCCGAAAACTTTATGACAACTGCACTCGCTGCACTAGGCTATGAATACGAAATTATCGAAGGGCATTCTCCCGATGAAGTAATCCCCAAGGCCGCACAATATATCGAAAAAGGAATGCCAGTACCAGCCTGGCACATCGGCAGCGTACCTGAATGGGGATTGATCGTCGGAATCCACAAATCCCGCGAAACACTCATCACCCAAGACATAATAACACCACAGGGAGAACTGGGCGAACAAAAAGCACACGAGCTAATTTGGAAAGACAAGTCGTTTGTGATGATCGGCATCAAGCCCAAAACCTCCACGCCCGACCTCAAGGCCGTAGCACATGAAGCGATTGTGAGGGCCGTAGAGATGAGCAATCGCGACGAAGTCAATGCCTACGATTATACCGAACACGCCGAAGCCGGACCGTTTATCACGGGCGTCAATGCATACGGCGCACTAATCGGCTGGCTTGAGGACGCCTCCGACGAAGAACTTGCCGCGCACGCAGAATGGGATTTCCCCTATCTGCCGCTGGTGCTCTCTTCATGCCGCAAAGCAGCAAACGTTTTCCTCAAAGAATATTGCAACCGCTTTCAAAGCGAAAATTCTCAGATATTGCGCTCTGCTGCTCGCAACTTCGGTCGAACCTCCGACGCATTCATAGGCCTGAAAAAAATATTCCCATTCCCCGGGATTGCCGATGACCTGCTGAACTCTGCCCACAAGGTCAAGGCCGTGGAGCTACTCACACACGCAGCATCCTGTGAACGCCGTGCGTTCAACGATCTCCGGGCCTTCCTGCGCCAACGGATTTAGCGCAAATAGAGATTCCAAACGCCTGCCCCGCCGGGGTCGGGCGTTTTTTTTTGCGCGAACCGCGAAATGTGATATAATCCCGCGCACAGCAAACAAAGAAAAGGATTACCAAATGAAATTCATTCGCGAAGCTCTTGACGACCTGCTCGAGGCCGGTCTCTACCGCCGAATGCACACCGTTACTCATCGCAAAGGTGCCTGTATCCGCATCGGCGAGAAAGATTTGGTCAGCTTCGCCTCCAACGACTATCTCGGCCTGTCTGAACATCCCGAAATAATAGAAGCCTCACGCGCTGCCACAGAACAAAGCACCGGAACCGGCGCATCAAGACTAGTGCAAGGCAACACAACGCTGCACGAAGAACTCGAACAGAAAATCGCACGCTTCTATAAGACCGAAGATTCGCTGGTCTTCCCCACCGGTTACATGGCCAACATTGGCATAATCTCGGCGCTAATGGAAGACGACGACGTAATAATCTCCGACGAATTAAACTATGCCAGCATAAT
>CAYSUZ010000216.1:0-3664 GCA_964434335.1 uncultured Planctomycetota bacterium
CGCGATCAAGCCCCGAGAGGCCGACGGTGGTTACGTCGTAGCGGATCGTAATATTTAGCGGGTTGTTTTCGGGCGACTGCGATGGGTCGATGGCTTGTGGGACTATTGAGTTTCCGCAGTCGGTGTCGCGTTTTTCGGGAACGGGCTGAATTTTTGTGGAATCGATTTTTTTCGTCGGCGGGACAGGGCGGGGCGCTTCGATTTTTTCCGGTACGGTGGTAGCATGTTCGATTTTGAAAGTTCGCTTTTTCGAGATCGTTTTCAGACCGCCGAAATCTTCGGCAGCCATGTAGATCGTAACGGAATCGACGCCGTCCTTCGGCACTGTGATCTTGTTCGTCCCGCGCTCGCCGTCCAGCTCAACGCTTTTCGCGTCGAGTTCGTTGTCGTCGAAATAATAAAATATGTGCGCGTTTTTCATCGCCGCGTCCGATGCGCTCCAGTCGAAATAGATCGCTTCGCCCGGCTTGACCGTTTCGGATTTGCTGTCGAACGCCAGGCTTATTTGCGGGAATTCGTAGTCGAAGTGGATCGTCATCATCGGCGTGGAGTCGGCCTTGGGCTGGCCGTTATTTTTGCCTGCCTGATCGATGGACACGGAGAAAAAGTCGTAGACGCCGGTGCGCGGGGCCGTAAATTTTACGCGGAAGATTGCGGGCGTGTCCGTCGGCTGCGATTCGCCGGTCCAGCATTTCCATTCGCCGCCATCAAGCCGATACCACAACTCGACGGTCTTTATCTCGGAGGCGTTGCCCGAGGATTTGATTTTCATCTCCAGCGTCTGCTTGGTCCACACGGTGCGACCCTGCGGATCCTTGTGGATTTCGCGCGCGATGGCGGGAGACGGCGCGGCCATGGCCAGCCATACAACCGCTATTAATAACGCAACGCCGATTTGCCGTAACATGGCAACCTCCTGGTTTTCGATTATCGATTAATCTTCTTTTTACTGCGCGAGCAGGCAGCGCCGCCAAATCGCGCGAACTGCGGAATACCGCTATAATTATCGGAATTTATTCGGGGCCACTTAAAGGATAAATCGCAGTCGTTGCGGGTGTTGCGATGTTTTTGCGCCTGTGGATTGGGTGGCGAAAATTCGTTGTTGTCAACGCTGCCGAAATTTGTATGATATTGATGGAAAGTCGCTAGTGGAAATTTTACCGGAGGAAAACAATGAAAAGGATTATCTCGATTTTCGACTCGCTAAAACCCGTTGACGTGATCGCGGTTGTCTGCGTCTGCGTCATCGGCGCGTTTTTGTTTATGATCGTTACCGGATGCGGCGAAGACACCCCAAAAGACAACGAACAGACTTCGGCGCAGGACGCGCCTGAACCAAAAGACGATCAGGACAAAAAGGATCAGGATGAAGAAGAGGAAGCGGTTCCAAAAATAGGCCCTCTTGGGCATGTGTTTATGAATTATAAATGTTGCAATAATTTGAAGAATATTAAGATCGCGCTTGTGCAGTATGAATGCAAGTACAAAACACTTCCCGACCGTGGTGGCGATTTATTTCTCGCCAAGCTTTATCTTACCGGCGATGTAACCGACTGGGATGTCTTTATCTGTCCCGCCGATGCCGCCAAAAACAAGGCTGCTTTTGTGCTGGAAGAAATTTTCAAAAAGTGCCCGCCACCGTTCAGGAAATGGATGGAATACGAAGAATATCTGGATGAAGACTACGAAGGCGATGTGCAAAAATCGCACTATGCGCTCGACGTCGAGGCAGATTTGGTGATGAGCATGGATGCAGAGAACCGCACCTTCAAACCCGGCGAGATTTCTTACGCTGCTGTCTGGAACATGCACGGCTCGGAAGACGAGGACGAGCTGGAAGGCAAAGGCTGGACACGTAAATACGAAATCACAAGCGTTTCCTGCCGCAGGAAAAAACCTGTTGTTTGCGATGATTTCGAAGGCGCCAATGGCGAGACGACACCGATGATCCATGGCGATCATGTCAACGTGCTATATTCCAACGGCGAGATTGGTTCTGTGAAGAACATAAAAAATATCGGCCAAGACTCAAACCTGAAAAGAGAGGGTTTTGACGCGCTGAGAAACTAGTCGGATAATTAACGATGGATATTAGAAGCGGCTTCGAGAGACGCCGCTTCTTTTTTGTGCCGCCTGCTCATTTTTTGAATTGCTATTGCCTGATCAATCGCGCGGCATAGCCGCCGTCGCCGGTTCCGCGATGGGGCAGTGTCAATCTCGATTCGTCCAGCGCGAAATCATCGTGCGTCTTCAAAAACTCATCGACGACGCCCGCGTTCTCTTCGTCCTCGATGCTGCACGTCGAATAGACCAGCGTCCCGCCGGGCTTCAACGCCACAGCCGCCGCCGCGAGCAGCTCCGATTGCAGCGCTGCGATCTTTTTGATCTCCGCCTCGCCACAGCGCCATCGCGCCTCGACTCGCCGTGCCAGCACGCCGGTGTTGGAGCAGGGCGCGTCCACCAGAATTTTGTCGAAACTTTCCGAGTGTTGTTGCGCGTATTCGCGTCCGTCGGCGTGGACGATTTCCATACACGTTATCCCCAGCCTGCGGCGGGTTTCTTCGAGCAGACGGATGCGCACGTGGTGCGTGTCCACCGCGATCAATTCGCCACGGTCGCCCATCAACTCCGCAAGATGCGCCGCTTTGGTGCCGGGCGCTGCGCACATGTCTAACACGCGCTCGCCGGTCTCCGGGGCCAGAAACGGGATGACGCTCGCAGCGGTGGGGTCTTGAATCAGCATCGCGCCAGCCTTGAGCATAGCCGAATTGTTTGTCTTTATCCCCGCGACCAGATACGTTCCGACGTCGGTGGCGCGCACATCGGGGCACTCGTCCCGAAGTTTGGCGAGGAAGGCTTTCTCCGAAATTTTCAGCGCGTTGCGTCGCACGTATACCTGTGGCGTGCGATTGTTCGCCCGGCATATTTCTATCGTCTCGTCGAGGCCGAACCGCTTGATCCAGCGCGTGACGAGGAATTCGGGATGCGAGTATTTTGCCGCTACGTGAGCGATGGGATTGCTTGCGAGTGGGGCGAAAATGTCGCGGTCGAAACACGCCCATCGGTTGGGATTCGTTTCGAGCGAACGCGTCGGCTCGGTCGGTTTGTCGGAGAATTTCACGGCTCGCAAAATCGCGCGGAGCACTGCGTTGCAGAAATTTTTCGCCTGGCGCTCTTCCGACGCGATTGCGACCGTTTCGTTTACCGCCGCCGAAGATGGCACGCGGCTCATGTGCAAAATCTGGTATATTCCCAGCCTCAGCGCGAGGATGATTCGCGTCTCCATGCGATTTATTCTGACGCTGGAGAACTTCGAGATGAGCGTGTCGAGCAGGCCGCGCCGGCGGATTGTGCCGTAGACCATTTCCTGCAAAAACGCGCGATCACGCGACTCCATCTCGTCCGAAAACGCCTCTGCCAGCAGGTTTTCCGCAAAGAGACCGTGTTCGACCCGGAACAAAATATCCAGCGCGATACGGCGCAGACTTTTTGCATCGTTTTTTTTCTCGCCGTTACTCAAATTTATCTCCGGGCTTTACGTGATAGCCGTTGGCAAAATCCCGTGCTGGCGTCGCCTTCTTGCCCGCCGCCTTACGCTGGTTATCAGCACGCAGCCCTGCGAGTCGCGCACGACCAGTCCATCCTGCGTCATCTCGACGATAGT
>CAYSUZ010000217.1:0-3662 GCA_964434335.1 uncultured Planctomycetota bacterium
ATCGGCGACATGCGCCACGCCGTCGTCGCCCGTCGAATAACCCACCGACGGGATGCCCTTGGCCACCAACTGCTTGCAAACCGTAGTGCCCGCCATGCCGCAAAGTTTCGGCTCCAGCCCCAGCACCTCGTGTGCGTGTTTCTGTATCAGGGTAATCACCGGCTCATTCTGGCTCAACTCAAACGGCGCCATATTTTCGAGCATCGCCACTTCGATCTTCGAGCCGGAATTTTCCGCCATCGTCTCTTCGGCGAGCTTGCGCAGCCTGCCGCAAATCTCCTCGCCGCTCATCCCCGGCAGGTATCGGCAATCTATGTCGGCCTCGGCCTGCGCGGGCACGATATTCACCGCCGCGCCGCCATTGATCAGGCCCAGGTTTGTCGTCAGCGGACTAAACAAATCGTGCTTCTCGCCGCCGAGATCAAGTTTTTTGAACCGCGTCAGAAAATCCACCAGCGGCCAGATCGCGTTAAAGCCAACTTCGGGCGTGGAAGCGTGCGCCTGCCTGCCGTAGCTCGTCACGCGCATCCGCACCATTCCCTTCTCGCCAACGCTTATTTCGCGCATGTTTCCCGCAGTATCGGGGATAATCGCGGCGTCCGCCTCGACGATCCCTTCTTCCACCAGATACACCAACCCCAATTCCGATCCGCGCTCCTCATCGGCTGCGGCGATAATCATAAACGTGCCGTTGAGTTCGGCCTCGTGTTCCTTTAGATACTTCGCACAATACAGCAGCGATGCCAGCTGGCCTTTGTTGTCAACCGTACCGCGCCCGTAAACGCGACCATCCTTGACAACAGGCTTAAACGGCTCGGTCGACCAGCCCTCTCCCGCCGGGACAACATCCATGTGCGCCGCCGCCGCAAGCACTGGCTTGCCCTTGCCTATAGTTGCAATTACGTTGGTGCGACCGGGCTGTTTTTCGTAGTCTTTATATTCGATGCCGCAGTCGTCAAAAAACTCGTGCACAACCTTCGCCGCCAGATACTCGTTGCCGGGAAGATTAGTTGTATCCTGCTCGATCAATCGGCAAAGAATATCAACCATACCGTCACGCGCGTCGTCAAAAAATTTCACGTCTTCAGTTTTCATTTGCTCGCTCCACGTATTACAACAATTCCGCCGCCAGCGACGCAAGCGTGCTGCGCTCGCTCTTGGTCAATGTAATATGCCCGAATAACTCCTGTCCCTTCATGCGCTCAGCCGCGTAAGTCAGGCCGTTGCTGCTTGAATCCAGATACGGGCTGTCAATCTGGTAAGGATCGCCCGTCAAAATAATTTTCGTCCCCTCGCCCACACGACTCACAATCGTCTTGACCTCGTGCGGCGTCAGGTTCTGCGCCTCGTCGACTATCACGAAACGATCGGAGATACTCCGGCCACGGATGTAGGTCAACGCTTCGAGTTTAATCGTTCCGCGCTCTATGAGCATATCAGCACGGCGCTCCGCGTCGTTGTCATTGCGCGAGCCAATCTTGAGTATGAAGTCGAGGTTGTCAAAATCGGCTGCATCCAACTCTCGAGTTTTTCCTCTTTGGTTCCGGGCAAAAATCCGATGTCGCGTCCCAGCGGCATGATGGGACGACTCACCAGCACACCCTCGTATTTTTTCTGATGCAAACACTTATCCAGCCCGCATGCCAGCGCCAGCAGCGTCTTGCCTGTGCCCGCCTGACCGATCAGCGTTACCAGCCTCACCCGATCATCCATCAGCATCTCAAACGCAAACGCCTGCTCACGATTGCGCGCCGATATGCCAAAAATTGTCATGTCCTGCATCGCCAGAGGCAAGACCACCTTCTCGTGCGCATGATAGATACCCAGCCCCGTATGTTTGGGATTGGACTCATCGACGAGCGCCACGCCCTGCCACGGGAAAAGTTCCTCGCCTTCCAGCGTTATCCGCTTGTCGGCAAAAAACGCATTAAGAGCATCCGCGCTCACCAAAACCTCTTTCCAGCCAGAATACAACTCGTCGAAATTAATTTTCTGCTTATCAAAATCGACCGCCGTCAGCCCCAGCACGTTGGCCTTGATACGTGCGTTGATGTCTTTTGTAACAAACTGCACCTCGCGCTTGCCCTCTTTCATCAGCGTCCAGGCGGTAGCGATTATGCGATTGTCGGGCATGTTTTCCATCTGGATCGCGGAGGCGTCGCGGCAGGCAAAGCTCACGCGCACTATTCCGCCGGTCTGTTCATTGAGCACGCCCTCGCTAAGATTGCCGCGCACACGCAACGCATCCAGCGTGCGAATGACCTGCCGCGCGTGACGACCGGTCTCGTCGGTTTTCTTCTTGAAAGAGTCCAGCTCTTCAATAACGTCAAACGGGATCACTACCTCGTTGTCGTCGAAAGAGCGCAGGGCTTCAGAATTGTGAAGTAGAACGTTGGTGTCAAGGACGAATATCTTGGTTTGTTTTTTGGCCATCGATTCCTCGTATTTTCATTATTAACATTCCGAAAATCCACTGTTATCGGCGGGTTTACTTCGCGGTCAAGGCTTTGATCTGCTCATAGGTCATCGTTTTGATGTCTTGGTCTTTGAGCACATTAAGCCTCACGGCCAGAATCTTGCGAACCGCGTCAGTCACGGGTTTGGTATTGGCTGTGGTCGGGTTAAGGGCTTCGACAAGTTCAAGCAATACGGCAGTTTTGTTTTTCGCTATTTCGCCATTGATAAAGACCAGTGCAGCGGCCGATTTTGCCGGATCTTTGGGGTCAAGCTCCTTTATACGCGCCTTGAGCGCCGTAATCGTATTCGACAGCGCCTTCTTGGCCTCCTGCAAAATCAACTTGACCGCGACGCAATCGCTCTTGGCGCTACCCTCCAGATTGGCTGGTTCTGCGTCATTGAGCGCCTTCTCTTTACCGATTAGATGTTCGTAATAGCCTGCGTCATAAACCCGCTTAATCACGACGCTCAGGGACTCCCACGCCTGCCCCCTAATTTTGAGGTTGGAGCTTTTGAGCAACTCCGAAACCAACAGATACTCTACCGACTCCATTCCGCCAACCAAACCCAGCGTATTCAGCGCAGTTTCGCACAACATACTTTCGGTGGGGCCGATAACTTTGGGATTTTTCAACGCAGCAATAATCGTAACAGCAGTATTGCCGTTTTTCAGTTTCGCAAACGCCGAAAGCACGCCCTTGCGAATATCGCGCACGGTCGCTGCTTTTTCCGCAGGTTTGACGTTCTGGCCAAAACCCCACTCCACCGTATCCGCAAGTCTACTCGCCAGAAGCTCCGAAACCCCCTTGAATTTCAGCGTCCCAACCGTGATCTCACCGGTATAGCCCACATACGCCAGCGGTACCGCAATATTATCGGCGACCTTGAGATCCAACACAAAAGTCCTCGCCAGTGTCGCCGCTATGTCAGCCTTGTTCTTGTCCGTCAACTTCAGCTTGCCGTTAGTCTTGAGCACCGGTATCATCGTATGCGCGATTCTTATGCGCAATTTCACGTCATCTACCACGGTTGAAGGCATCTTTTCGAAGTTCAACAAATCCACCAGCACCATCAGCCCGTCGATGTGTTTGAGACCCGCACCGAGAATGTCCACCGCCAATTCGCGCCGTGTGTAACTCGCCGTGCGCGCGGTCTGCTCCATCGCAGCCACAAGCTCAGCCCGAAGTCCAAGGGCCATTTTCGTG
>CAYSUZ010000218.1:0-3659 GCA_964434335.1 uncultured Planctomycetota bacterium
CAGCTTAAGTATCGCTTTTATCCGCTCACCGTCTGCGATTGGCTTGCGGTCGCCCAGATCAACGTAGACCCCGTCAAATTTCTGATAGACTACTCTTTCTATCTCTTCTGTGCGCTTTTTCACCGCGAGTTCTTTTCGCTCTTGTGCGGTGAGGTCTTTTTTCTTCTCTTTGTCCTCTGCGGCCTTGTCTTTGTCGTCGGCCTTGGGGCAGTTGCCGAAATTCGGCTCTTTAACGATGACGGGGCAGTTGTATGCCTTGAACAACGCGAGGTCTGCTCTAATAACGCTATCCTCAGCTGCTGCCCATTTCTCGCCGCCGACTTTTAGCGTAACTTTGATGTCGCGCAGGTGTGCGTGTTTGAGAAAACGCTCGACGATTTCACGATTTGCTTCCGATTCTTCGAAATCTACGATGATCGTGCCGATTGTCTCGACCTTGCAGAAGTCCAGGACTTCCTTGGTCGCGTTTTCGTCTTTGGCTATTTCGAGCACATTGTCTACAAATATGGTTCGCCGGAATGCGGCGGTTTCTTCGACAAATCTGCGTTCTGTGGCGAATTCGGTTAGCTCTGCCGAGCGGCCCAGCGCCTGATAGAGTTTCATTTTTTCGCGCAGATAGTTGAGCTTCGATTCCAGCAGATCGAAGTGTGAATTCTCGACCTTGACCGAAGTTATGACCGAAAGCAGCACGTTGTTAGGGTCGGATTTGAGCGACTTGTCGGGCGAGCCGTGCAACATAAACATCTTGGCCAGCCGCAGGTCTTCGCGGGCCTCGTCGAGCGCCGAACTCATCGAATCTTGATCTGCCGACATTTCCATGAGGTTGGAATAAATCTCGTCCAGGTCATGCAGCGCCTTATCTTGATTGACTCTGCGCTCGATCTCGAATTGCTCCATGCGCTTGAGTCCCTGAACCACACGGGCGTTGCGGGCCTTTACGTGCAACAGCGGATAGCGCAGTGTCCATGAGATGTATGCGAAATCATCGGCGGGCGAGCCGCCATCGAAATCGTAGCCATAATGTATCAGAATGTCGCTGTCGATGTCCTCCCAGCGCATGTATTCTTTGTCCCAGAAGGCCATCTTCACATCGTGATCGTAGGCGTTGAGCAGCGAGCTATTGTTGATAAAATATTCCACGCCCTGTTCATAAGGGATGAAGGGGATTTCTTCGAATTTGATGTCGTCGAATTTGACGCCGACGCGAGGATCGATACCCACCAGGTTTTTCAGTCTGCGTTTGCGGATATCACGGATAACGCAAGATTCGTGGTAGTCGCGCTCGGCCGCGGCCATGAACTTTCTGGCCTTGTACAGGTCGGCGTCACGCAGCATACGGTTCTCGACCAGTTTGGTTACGATTGCGACGCGCTTGCGGTCAAGTTCGTATATGTTTTTGCGATGCGTACATTGCATCTGCGCTTCCATCAGATCGACATAGCCGACACAGACATCCGCGATTACCTTGTTGATTTCGTTGTCGAGTTGATTGTGCAGCGAATTGATTTTTTCGGTGTTGGAGTTCAGCATCGCGCGCCGCCGCTGCCACTCGAAATAAATCGGCTGGCGTATTGTCATTCCGATACGCGTTGTACCGCCTGACATCCTGTCGCCGCTGGATTCGCTGGGCGCGTCCAGTCCCAGTTTCCAGTCTGGTGAATAGGAAATGCCGAAGATCAGCTCCGCCCAGCCCATAGTTTCCAGTTCGCGGCGTCTGCCAGTGGCCTCGCCGATCTTGGCTCGCCAGCGGCAAATTTCCGGCGCACCCTGCATAGCGAGTTCGATCGACCGCCGCAGTGTGAGCGGTTTATGCAGGTCTTCGCTGGTCAGATCAACATGGAGAGGGCGTGCTTCGGGCGTACCGATAGCCATGTTGTGGTACGGGTTATGCTCGCGTATATTCAGCCCCAATTGACGGTGTTCTGCTTCAGTCTGTCGGACACTTTTGCAACCGACTGCCGCAACCATCAATAATAACAAAGCAGATATAACGATGCGAATTTTCGTTGTCTTCGCGCTCACGTTTTGTCCTCTAATCGCCCCTGAAGTCGGACCAGTAGGGCCCTCGGTTATGATTCGTTATTTCTTCTTTTTAGCTGGTTTTTCTGCAATAGTTTCTTTGCCGGAATTCTGCGCACGGTTATAGGCTATCTTGGCGCTTTCGACGAGTTCTGCGGCCGTCTCGCCAAATTCGGGATAGCCGCTGATGCCGGTGCTAAACGAAATCTTTACATCCGTGCGCGGCAGTTTTATCTCGTCGAGCCGCTTGCGCAGCCTTGCCGTCAGACTCACAGCGCCTTCGGGCGGTGTCTCGGACAGAAGCACAATGATTTTGTCTTTGTCGAGGCGCGCGGGTGTGTCGCTGATGCGAATCATCTCGCGCGTCGCCTGCGATAGTACTCGCAGATATTGTAGCGCTTCAGAACGACCGAGCTTATTAATGAAGTCGTCGTAGTAGTCCAGCCCCATGACCAGCAGGGAGAACCTGTGGCCGTAACGTTTGGATCGTCCGACTTCGGTGTCAAGTTCGCGTTCAAAATACGAGTGGTGATATATGCCCAGATGCGGGTCGAGCAGCAACGGGTCTATTTCCGCTGGCTCGATGCTGCCGCTTTGGACGGCGTCTTCTGCGCGGCCAGTCAGCGTGTATGCGTAGACATTGCGCAGGTTGAGATCCTTTGGCTCGAACTTGTCGCCGCAGGCCAAGCAATACGCCTCGACACCGGGATCGGTGAAGACGTGACCGTTGACGTTGCACAAAAACGTTTCAGCGGGCTTTTCGTAATCCAACCCGATATGCCGCAGCTCTGCGCGACACTTGGGACAGATAAATTTCATGCCTTGCTGGAACTGGCTAATCGGTCCGACGTATCCGCACGCGAAGTGGTGGATCATTTCCTGCAGCTCAATGTCGATGCTGCCGCAGGAAGGACACACCTCGCGGAAGTTTACGTTGTAGCGATTGCATGTTGGACAAATATGTATCTTGTCGTGTAGGCGACGATCCAGAATTGCCTGTTCGGCCAGGTCGTCGAGCAGTTGCTCGGTCGCCGCAATGTCGAGATCGACAAATTTGGCGAGATCCGGCCAGGAATAGCCGATGGGCGAATCCGGGTCCGCGACGGGATGCAGGGTGGTGATTCCGTCGTCGAGCAAATTTTTCAGCAGTTCGATTTTCAAGCGATCTGTATTCATCTTGAGCGTCTCTGGTAGTTTTTGTTTGTGACTAAGCCCCAGTGTCTTATGCACACTCCGATGTATATCGTCCGGCGTGTAAGGCTGGACGATAACCTCTGCGAACTTGACACCAGCGCCTGCCCAGTATTGTGCGGCTTGCTCGTCCTTGAGTATCGCAAGGATAGCGGTGCGGTGTTTTTTCGCCGAGGTGTGAATTGCCGTAATGGTTTTTTCTATATATTCTTCAGGGTTGGTAAAGCCCATCGAACTTAAGTTCAGGCCCGAGGTGTCGGGATTGGCCAGATCGAGAATTGTCAGCGACGCCTGCTCCATCATCTTTTCCGCATCATCTGCAGATGGAGCGACAAGCGCAACTTGTTCGGCCTTGATAATTGCATCCCTTAATATATCAAGGTTTTTTCCGAATCCCTCTATAATGAGAATCTTCTTACCCAATGGTTGCCTCCGTCAGAAATATCTGT
>CAYSUZ010000219.1:0-3655 GCA_964434335.1 uncultured Planctomycetota bacterium
TGCCATTTGTCGTCCGGTGGATAGGTGATGCCGGGTCTGGAATTTCGTATCGCCTGAATTCGCAGCATCTCCGCCGCCATGCTCTGGACGGCCTTTTTGACTCGTGCCTTGCGCGCCGACCAGTAACCCGCCCCGATCTTGTCGAGCTTCGGCACAAAACCCTTCACGCCGATATATTTTTGGACGAGTTCGATGTTGAGAATAGGTTCGTAGATTCTTGCCCCGCCCGAATATTGTATTGCGATGTATTCGCTCTCCACGCCATCGCGTTCCATGCGCTCTACCCCCACAAATCGGCCGATTCCATGGAGCATGTGGACAACGTAATCGAGTTTTTGCAATTCGAGATAGTCGTCGATCGGCATTGCGCGAGTGTGTTTGCGGCTGACCCGTGTTTGGCGATAGCGATTAAAGAGTTGATGGTATGCGACGGCGACGATGCCTTCGTCGTGGAGTTCAAAGCCGTCTATCAGGATGCCTTGAGCCATGCGGACGCTCTTGGCATAAACTGCGATCTCATCTTCGAAAAGTTCGCCAAAGCGCGTCATTTCCGAGTCGTTCAAGACGAAGACGACGACTTCGCGGCTTCTTTCGAGTATCCGCGCGAAATCCTGCCGCACGTCTTCGAGCTTGCCCTCAAAACGCTGGAGGCTGCGAACGGAAAAGTTAACGGCTTTGGGATCGGTAAACGACAGCGACGCGGTTTCGATACAAGCGTGCTTTTTGCTCCTGGCGGCAAAGTGCTTGTAGGCGCTGGAGTGCTGGGAGTCGGCGTACATCGCATCAAGCTGGTCGATGCGCCTGCCGATTTCGTCGGCGTCGACGAATGCGGCGATGGTATCCGCAGATAAATAATCTAAAAGAGTCGCGGCATCGGGTTTGGGCTGAGGGCTGAAAAATTCCGAGACCTGTGGCGAGAAGAGTTTGCAGGATTTGATTTCGACCTTCGAGCGTTGCGTGTTTAGATCGAAAGTGCGGATTGATTCAAGCGTATCGCCAAAAAAATCCAGTCGCAACGGCTCGTCGGCAGACGGCGGGAAAATAACGACGATGCCTCCGCGCACGCTATACTGGCCCGATTCACAGATGCTGTCAACGCGCTCGATTTCGTTGCTTGTCGCCCATTCCAGAATTACTTGCATCCCGCATTCACTGCCCGCGAGAAGATCGATGACGTTGGCCTCTATTTTTTCGGGCGCGGGCAGAGGCTGCAAGAGCGAAAGGATCGTGGCGACGATTATCCTGGCCCTGCCCTGTTTGATCGCCCATATAGCCTGGGCGCGATCGGCAAAAATTTCGGGATCGGGATGCGCGTTCTTGTCGGGCAGCGATTCCCATGCGGGAAAGGAAATAACCGTATCGGGCGTGGCGCTGGAGATTTCCTGATAGAGTCTGTCGGCGTCGTCGAGATGAGCGGTTATTGCCAGCACCGGTTTTTTTACAGCAAGCGCTTGCAAAAATATCGCTTTGCTTGAGCCGTAGAGTCCCCCTGCCTTCGCCTGTTTTCCCGGCCTGATTTGAGGTCGTAGCAGGCGAAAGTTTTTCGATGCGGCAAATTTTTTTACAAGCGTCTCCATACGCTACGGCAATTGTATCACGGTTTCTTTTTTATCACAATGCAATCCGCTCTCGGAGTCAAGCCTGCGGCCCTGGAAGAATACGTTGTCAATCCGCGACGTCGCGGCGCTGATCTCGCTGAGGTCGCCTTCGGAAGTAAGCGTGATGATCATCGTCCCCGCCGTCGAGAAGTTGCACATGATCTCGAACTCCTGCACGCCCGTGTCGGCATCCCAGATCACAAGAGTCTGGTACCGTAGCTCTAGGTCGCCGTAGCCTGCATCCGCTGCGATGTAATCCCATAAAAAAGAGGAGCCGAAGCTCCTCTTTGAAAATTACTAAGACATATTTATTCGCCTTTTTTTTCGCTCAGATATTCCTTCTTGGCTTTTGCCATTTCCTCCATTCTCTCTTCGTCTTTGATACTCTCCCATTTATCCCGCACTTCGGACGGCACGCGACGCCACACATCTAAATCAATTCCCGCATACCAAGCCGACTTGATCAGCTTCGCTTCGACATTTAATTCCACCTGTGCTTTGTCACGTGCGATTTTTTTTTCATCATCACTGAGTTTGTTCCACTCCAAGCGTTTGGCTTCCGGAATTATGCTCCAGATATCCACGGACACCGCAGCTGTTTTGGCCTGCTCGTACACAAATAATCGCTGGTCCTTCTCCGACCAGACAAAATAATCCTTGTTCATCTCAAGCCACGCACGCCAATCCTTTGGCTTAATCGTTTCGCTAACACTTAAGAATTCCTGCAGTCGGGCGCATATCTTCTTCTCGGCTGCGCCGTGTTCGAGAATCGTTATCAGCCATTCGGCGTAAATGATGTTGAGCAGTCGCCTAGAGTGTGGAGGGGCCAACCACAGAGTTCCAGGTTCCGGGTTTTCCTTCAGAAGTTTGAATTTGCCAGTTATTACCTCCAGGACATACCTGTCGATTACCGGCTCCCCAATCCTGTCACATCTGGTAAAAAGATCAATCGTTACATAACGACCGCTGGGCGACCAGGCAGCACCGCTGGAGCCTTGCAATATGCCACAGTCAAAATTCGGAACTTGCGCCACAAGACCGGTGCTCATGTCATATATGTACGGGTAACCGCTGCGCAACAGAATTCTCTTCCCGTCTGGGGACTTGCTCAAATGATCCTCGGGGAAATATACGGAATCTTCAGGATTCGGGTTTTTGACGTATTTCTTTTCCAGCGAGTCCCAAACCCATATCCTCAGATAATCCGCCAAAGGACCGTTTTGATACTCACTTGATCTTGTCGAGTTATCTTCTGTTACCTCGAATGCGTCTTCCTGCAAATCTCCAGGCCAGACTTCATCTAATCGGTTTCCGGACAAATTGCCGTTTTCGTCAATTACCTCGGCAATCTTTTTGTACGTAGAGGCATCGCGCCACTTTTTTTGGCCCAAGTCGTATATGTGTTTTATCCGGGAAATGTCGGAATAATATATCTTTCCGTCTTCAACGTAAAAATACGGATTGTAATTGCGCCCCGCCTCGTAGTTGCAATTTGCGATTTCCTCCGATAATTCACCAGTATAGCGATTGTATAAACAGCAACGAAGAATGCTTTTGCCTGCTGGTAACTTGTCGTCTGTTACTACCTCCAGAACCAACAACTCATCTGATATCGCCCCCAGAACATTAACACTGAAAATATCTGTATTCTTGTATTTTGAAAAGGTGTATCTTTCAACGACAACATTGCCAAAAGAGAAGGCTTCTGTGGTTGTAAAACAAGAACGAGGAGCTACCCAAGATCGACCTCTTACGGCATCTACACATATACTTTCTCCTAGCCGACGATTTCTACCAAGCGTCAGGTTCCGAATGAATTTTCCCGTTTGAGCGTTCCAAACCCAACAATTATGCGTGTCTACAATAATTCCGTCATCCTCGATTGACTCCAGATCGCCTTTTTCCGCTTTAGGTGGCGGAATTACGCCCGATATGACAAACATTCCGCAACTACACAACCCGTTTGTTAACAAAACGATACATGATAAAATAAAAACTTTTGTTTTCATGACCGCTCCTTTCTTTTAATTAATTTATCGTCCACTCTCATCTTTCGC
>CAYSUZ010000220.1:0-3655 GCA_964434335.1 uncultured Planctomycetota bacterium
TCGTTGAATGCGTTTTCTATGGTTGCAATCGTTTCTGGTTCGGGTGTTGTCATACACCATTGGCCCGAGGGTTGTTGTTCCACCCATGCCACCGCCATGACTGCCGGAAATTGCGCGACTATTTTTCTTTCCGGCATTTCGTTGACACCCGATTTGTTGTCGTCGAACGTCTCCATGTTCAGAGACATTTTTAATTCGCGGCTCATCGGCGAAGACTTATCGACACCAGTAAGGGCGAAAGACCCTATGTCGGCTTTGGCTCCTGGCATGCTTGCAGAACATCCGAACGACAAAGCCGCCGTTATGCTCAGGCAAATTAGAATAATAATGTTTTTCATCATCTTTCTCCGAAAATGTTTTTGGAATGGCTGCCTATTCCATAACCACGCTTCGGAGGCAGTTGGATTTATAAAAAACGAAAAAATGTGGGATGTGTTTTTGTTTTGAAATGATTATGTGTGGTCATTATTGAAGATTTGCTTTGAGTAATATGTTATTTGAACAACAGCGAGATGTCGGCGGCAGATGCGGAGTGCGTAAGAGCGCCAACGGATATTCGATGGACTCCTGTGCTGGCGATCTCGGCGACGGTCTCCAGACTCACATTGCCCGATGCCTCGAAAAGCACATTTTCGCTGGTCTTACGCCCCATAAGTACCGCCTGTTGCATCTCGGCGGTGGACATGTTGTCGAGCAGGATGCAGTCTGGCGTAGACGAGAGACATGCTGCGACCTCGTTGAGATTTTGTGCTTCGATCTCGATAAACATCTTCCTGCCGAATTTTTCGCGCATTGCGTCAAGGGTCTGTTTGATCGTGCGTCCCGTGTCTGCGGCCATGCGGATATGGTTTTCCTTGATGAGTATCGCGTCATACAGGCCCATGCGATGGTTTGCTCCGCCGCCACATTGCACGGCGTGTTTTTCCAGAACACGCCAGCCCGGTGTTGTTTTGCGCGTGTCGAGTATCATTGCGCCCGTGCCCGCTACGGCCTTGACGAAGCGGCTTGTGAGTGTGGCGATGCCAATGAGTCGTTGCAAGAAATTCAGCGCCGTGCGCTCGGCTTTGAGTATGGCCGCGCCGTCGCCTTCGATAACCGCCAAAGTATCTCCGGTGGTAAATGCTGCGCCATCGTTTTTGCAGGCCTCGAATTTTATCATTGGATCAATTGCGCGAAACACCATCTCGGCAACGCCTATTCCGGCAAGCATGCCGTCTTGTTTGGCGATAATTTCGGCGCGAGCCGATGTCTGTGGCGCGACGATATTGTCGGTGGTTGTGTCGCCGTCGCCGATATCTTCCTGGAGCGCGGAGAGTATTTGCATTTTGATGTCGTCTAGTTTCAAATCATCGGGTTTCATGTGTTTTCCTGTGTCCTCGTGTTTGCCAGACAGGTTATGCTCGTGTTCATTATAACATTTCGGTTGGGGGATTGTCTTGTATCGGAATAAAAAAAACGATGAATTTCGCTGTTTGCACGCTGATCTCGCGCGGTTTGCGTAAATCACAACGCCTGCTGGACAATTGGTCAAACTAACGCTATCATACTGCGTATTATTAGATGAAAGCCTATTAACTTTGTCGAACAGGATAACGTATGTCGAATAAAAACATTGTGATCGTCTTGATGCTCGCGGCTGCTCTTTTTATGCCCTCGGTTTCTTCCGGCGAGGCCAAGAAGCCGAAAAATCCCGAGAATGTTGTTAGCACTGCCATATATGAAGGCAATCAAATTGCTAAAAACCTCCTCGAGGTCGCCGACAGAATGATGTTGAATGGTGACAGGAGCGCTGCGATTGAAACGTACCAGCAAGCCCTGGAAGACACGCTTGATCATAGTCCCAACGCCTTGATAGATATTAAGGAATCCGTCAAGGAGAAACTAATTCATTCCCGGCCATGCCTGAGTCTTATCCGCAATCGCATGATGCAGATGAACGCAGCCGAGATAGTAATATATCGCGATAAATATGAATATGCGACTGAGCGAATGGTCAAAGAAGCCATCAAGAATCGCAATATGGCTGCAATGTTAGACATTAGCCGTCGCAGGCCATACACTATGGCCGGTATCCACGCCGCCGCAATCAGTGCGAGTGTGGCGATGGAAAGTGGCAAGTATTCTCTTGCCGCCAGTATTTCTCGTAGCGCTCTCGAAACTATTTATAATCACCCGGATGTTTTTGGCAACACCGGCCCTGCGCGTGCGGCGCTATATGCCAAAGCTGCCGAGGCCCATTATGCTTCGGAGAACAAAGAAGGATTCGACTGGATAGTTAGTGCAGTAGCCAAAAATAAAGCGCTGGGTGCCGAAAAGATTGCAGTTGACGGGAAACCCACAACTCTCGCGGCCTACGTCGAAAAAATCGCAAAGACCTTTAAGGTTACCAAAACGCCTCTGACACCGGGATACCCAATGTTGGGCGGCGGCAATACCCGCGCTGTAATGATGGATGGTTATGGCGAAATCGGTAGGGAGAAATGGCGTTATGCTGTGGATTATAAAGAGAGAGATTATTACGGAAGAGTAGAGAAAATTGAATCCGACATTATTATCTCCCCCGTTCCCACCGCCAGCGGCGACAGGATTTATCTCAATACCGGACACGGTATGGTTGCGGTGAGCGAATACAACGGTATCGAAGTTTTTGGCAATAGCCTGTCTAATCCCGCGCAGGCCAGAGTGTTGCTGCTGCTTCAGGAGAGCCTGGACTCATGTACCGTCCGTGAAAACCTGGTTTATTTTGTGGAAACTACCGGTTCGACCAATCTTGAGACGGCACATAGTCAAAAGCTAAAATTTCCGCATTTCCGCAGGCTTGTGGCTGTCGATACCAAGACCGGCAAGCGCGTGTGGGATACCGACAACACAACTAAACTCGACAAGGCCGATTTAGTTTGCGGTTCACCGGCTGTCTATCGTGATACAATTTTGTTTCAGGTGATGCGTCA
The DNA here is from genome assembly GCA_964434335.1 of uncultured Planctomycetota bacterium. Lineage (GTDB taxonomy): Bacteria > Planctomycetota > B129-G9 > B129-G9 > B129-G9 > JAUWEX01. The sequence goes on from CAYSUZ010000220.1 coordinate 2,952, forward strand.
TACCAAAATCTCTGCTTCGTATTACATGGTCTGCACCGATGCCCAGACTGGCGAGTTGCGTTGGCGGCTTCCTTTGGTTTCCAAGGTTGCCGGAGAGGCTGCTTACAACTACCGCCGCCGCTCGCCCAACATGATAGCAATCAAAGGCGATCTGGCCATTGCTACATCTTCGGCAGGGGTTGTAACCGCAGTAGACATTACCAATCGAACTATCAAGTGGGGCGTGAAATTTCATTACGATGAGGCTGCCCATCGTGGCGACGAACGCACGGGCGATTATCGATTGGAGTCGATGCCCGGCTGCACCAACCAGCCAATGCTGGTCGGTGATAATGTAATACTCAAGCCCGGCGAATCCAATCGGATATATTGTCTTGATGTCAATACCGGTGAATGGCGTTGGTCAGTTGAGCACCCGACTATCTCTTACATCGCTGGTTTTGACGGCGATAGCCTTTTTGTGGTGGGGCCGGGGGTTAAGGAAGTCAGTATCAAAGATGGCACCATTTTGTTTAACGAAGACTTCAAGACAGGTGTGAAATCTTACCGCGACGTGTTTTTGTTGGCGGGGACACAGGGACACGGCGGCATTATGGGTCGCCCGGCTTTGACCAAAGACGCCATCTATATCTCAACAAAGGAAGCACTATTTCGTTTTGATCGCAAGACGAACAAGATAAAAAAACTCTTCGACTGGGCCGATC
>CAYSUZ010000221.1:0-3635 GCA_964434335.1 uncultured Planctomycetota bacterium
GAAGGTATGATTTGCCTCTCCGGCAGCGACGGCATCCTGTTGTTCGTCAACGCCGAGAAGGGCCTGGTCAATTCGTTTTATGACACCGGGCGCGCAAAAGTTGACTTTCCGATCGACTTCGGCGTCGGCAGAGTAATAAAAGACAATGTGGCAATTGATAAAATGTTTGTCTACTTTAGCACCGGCAGGGATATTCATTGTCTGGGCGATCCCTTGCTGCGCAACGGTGCGCTGTCTGCCGAGTGGATAGCCTTCTCCGAGCACGCAATCCTGACACCGCTTTGCAATTCTGAAAGCTCGCTCTTCTTCGGCTGCGCTAACGGCAAAATCTATGCCCTTCCGAAACTCTCCGCCGCCGAAGCCGGTTCGATGCACCCGATCATTCGCGTAAAACAAAACGTCTGCATCGACATACCGTCAGTCATGCTCAGCGCCTCAAATTATCCGTTTAGCATCGACGACGCGGGTAACCTTTATCTTTACGACGGGATTCGCGGCCAGAAACAAAAGCCGATTGGCAACCGTCTCGCAAGGCCGACAGCTCCGATGCTTGTTGACGACGCAACGCAAACGCTGCTTATTTCCACGCAGGACTTCCTGCTATATGCGTTCGATGCCGTTACCGGTGTGCAGCAAAAATGGGTCGCCTACCCCAAGGCCGCTTATATAACGGGCGAGATGAAAGTGCACAAAGGCAGTGTCTACGTTCATACATCGAAGAATGAACTTCTGGCCTATTCCATGCTCGATGGCAAGCCGCTGTGGAATCAAAAGAGCTTGTTGCATGTCCAACGAGTCCTCGGGCCATCCCGCGACGGCAATTTGTATTTGCTGATGGACTATGGGGCTTTGGCCAAACTCGATATACAAACCGGCAAGATATTGTTTGAGCGACCGTTGCCGGATGTGCAGTTCGTAGTCTGCGACCAAAAGGGCGGCACACTTTTCCTCGTCAATTCACTCGGCAGAATCTGGGCGATACGCGAGAGATAAGCATACACGCAAAAAATAAAGGCGGCTGCCGGAGGGCAGTCGCCTTTTTATATTGAATTGAAGGATCGGACGAAATTACTTCTGTGTGCTGACCGAAGCGGATTTCAGCCATACATGCGGCAACAAAAACTTGCCCAACATTCGCCGTTCGCGGCTCAAGCACACCAGGTCGTCTTTGAGTACCTCAAAAGCGTTGATCGAAAACATTGCATCCTTGACCCGGCCCACGCGTTTGCCGCCCACGACCTTGTAGCCCAGCATGATGTTGCCGTTAACCACTCCGCCGTAAAGGTTGCCCATCATCGTGCCCATCAATCGATCAATCAGCAATCCGTCGCCCATCTCGCGCATCATCTCGTCGATACCCTTGTCGCCAGCCTCCATCACAACATTGCTTATCGATGGTGTCGGCGTTGCCGAGGCATCTTTTGAGCCAAAACGCTTGTTGCGCATGCCGTTGCCCGTGGAGCGCATACCCAATGCCGCACCCGATTCAAGATCGAGAACGAAATTTTTCAGCGCGCCCTTGTCGATAAGCGCGGTCTTCTGCGCAGCCACGCCCTCGTCGTCGAAATAAGCCGTAGCTGTGGCGTTGGGCAGAAGCCCGTCGTTGTATACCGTCAAGCGCGGGTCAAACATTGCCTCGCCCAACCGGTCTTTCCAGGGGGATATTCCCTTTGCGACGGCTTTGCCGTTACAGCAGGCCATGATTGGCAGCAACAGGTCGGTTACCGCACTCGGCGTCAGGATTACCGGCACATCGCCGCCGGAGAAATCAACGTTTTTGCGCGCGATTACAAAATCCTCGATTACCTTGTTGACCGCTGCCTCGAAATCGAAATCATATTCCACACTCGACTGCGAATCGTAAACATAGAGAATGTTCTGTCCCTCGATCAGTCGCCCGCCGCAGGCAAAACCCGCACCGTTTTTGCGATATGCGCCCTCGAATCCCTCGCTGTTTGCAAGCGAAACGTCGCTTGCGCCGATGCCGATACCGGCGAAAGCCTGGATGTTGGGGTCGTAGGCTTGTATCTTGTCGATAAGCTTCTGTCCAGCATCGACCATTTCTTCGACGTTGATTGCGGCGGTTCGCTCCGAATAAATTACGGGCGTTTCGGGCAGATCATTCGAGCCGCTGGCAAAATCAAAATTGCACTCCGGCGAGAAGTCCGTCACGTTGAGCGCGGTGTTGATTATGCCTTCCGTGTCGTCGGCTTTTGTGGACGTGGAAAAGGCTATCTTGCCATTTTTCACGCCGCGCAGCGCCAAACCGTATTCCTCTGCTGTGTCGATCTTCTTCAGACTGTTGTGCTCAAATTCCACCTCGGTGGAGTGTCCCGTCAGGCGGAAAATTTCGACTTTCTCGAAATGTTGTTGCGCTGTTTTCAGTATCTCTTTCACTATCTGCCTCCTACGACGACGTTTTTTATTCGGATGTGTGGGCTGCCATGGCTGACTGGCAGGGGCATCTGGCCGCCTTTGCCGCAACCACCGCCGGAATCGTGCACGGCGAAATCGTTTCCGATCATATCAATGTTTTTCAGTGTTTGAAACACGTTGCCGCTAAGCGAGCAGTTTTTGACCAGCTCGGCTATCTTGCCGTCGCGGATCATATAAGCCTCGCCCGCCGAGAAGGTAAACATCTCTCCGTTGGTCTGGCCGCCGTAACTTTTCTTGGCATACACGCCCAGTTTGATATCTTTGATCATATCTTCGAACGGCGTCTCGCCGTTTTCGATGCAAGTGTTACGCATGCGGCATATCGGCGCATAGCGATAGTTCATGGCGCGTGCGTTGCCCGTCGCCTCCTCGCCCATCTCTCCCGCGGTTTCGCGCGAGTGCAGTCTGCCGACGAGTTTGCCGTGTTTGATCAGATACGTCTTCTCCGTCGCCACGCCTTCGTCGTCGTACTTCAAATATCCGCGCACTCCATCGTCAAGCCCGCTGTCATATACGCTCAGGGTGTCCGAGCCGTAGACCTTGCCCAGCGTCATGAGCTTTTGCAGGTCCTTGTCCTGGTATACGTTGTCGCCTTCGCTCAGATGACCGAAAGCTTCGTGGATGAACACGCCCGCCAGCAGCGGATCGATCACGACGGTGTATTCTCCGCCTCGAACCGATTCTGCATCAAGCAGGTTGATGGCGTTTCTGCAAATCTCCCTGACCTCTTCTTCTTTGTTCAGGATGCAGTTGAAATCGTTGGAACTCCCAAAGCCCAGCCGTCCGATCTGCGTCTCTTTGCCATCGTTGGCCACCGCTGCGATTCCGCCGCCGATGTCGATCTTCTGCTGCTCGATGTCGCTGCCTTCGGAGTTGACAAACACGATGGTCGAGAATTTGTCGAAGTAATCAATGGTCGAAGTCGTGATGCGCTTGTCGAAATCGAGGATTATCTCGTTGTAAGCCGCGAGAATCGCCTGCTTTTCGCTTAGTGCGACCTTGCGCGGGTCGTTCTTGGACTTAATTATTACGCGGTCTTCGATTATTTTTATGGGCGCGAGCTTGGTCGGTCGGTCGATCCGCTTGCTTATGATCTCCGCCTGCTTTATCGCCATGTTCATCTTTTCTTCCACATCTTCGATGCGGTTAAACGAGACGAATCCCCAGCCGCCATTCACCAGCGCGCGCACGCAGCCGCC
>CAYSUZ010000222.1:0-3622 GCA_964434335.1 uncultured Planctomycetota bacterium
CCAATTAAGTTCAGGATTCCTGTTGTTCTCTTTGCAATAATCGATCAGGGCTGTTTCGTAAGCGGTAGTTGATTTAAGTGTAAAAGCTGTCATGGCGTATGTTTTTTAAGGGTTTTTATTCGATGACTTGTTGGCGGTGGATGCCGCGAAACGCAGATTTGGCGTGGCTTCCGAGCAGCGCGTGATCGATGCGTTGTTCCGGGCGTTGCCGCTTGAGAGGGGGGCCAGAGCTTTGTCTGGTGATACGCAATGAAAATTTGTCTGGCACAACAGGAATATCCCGAGCAGGCTGGCTGCGACGGAATAGCGATGTATGGTCGGACGCTGGCCCGCGCGCTGGCGAAGCTTGGGCATAGTGTTTATGTGATTTCATCCACGTCGGAAGGCGAGGAGAATGTTGGCGAGCAGGATGGGATTTACGTTCGCAGGTTGCCGCTTGCGGCACCGACGGAAATAACGCGGCGCAAGCCGGTCGATCTGATTTCGTACAGCAAAAAAGTTGCAGCCGCAGTGCGAGTGCTGCATGACGAGGTTGGGCTGGATGTGGTCGAATTCCCCGATCTCGCCGCCGAGGGGCATGCGTTGGTGCGCAATGCCCGCCCGCCTGTGGCGACGGTTACACGCATCCACACGCCGATGTATCTGCTTTTTGAGCACGACAGGCGTCGCTGGGATGCACTGACTCGCTCTTTGAGCGATCTGGAAAACGAGGTCATCAGCAATTCAACGTTTCTGAGTGCGCCGAGCACTTTTGTCGCGGAGCGCGTTGCGGCGGATCTTGGATTGGGGCCGGAAAGAATTCGCGTTCAACCGAATCCGGTGGACTGCGAGTATTTTTCGCCGGGTAGCGTAGGCAATGATCTGACAGTATTATGCGTCGGTCGCCTACAACACCTGAAGGGCACGCATGTGCTAGTCAGGGCTGTGCCGCAGATATTGGAGCGATTCCCGAAGGCGCGCTTTGTGTTTGCCGGTAACGATACGCTGACTGGGCCGGGTGGAAAGTCCTACAAAGACTGGATGCTGGGCGCATTGTCGAAAAAACACTGGCGAGGGCTGGATTTTGTGGGCAGGGTGTCGTCCAACGAAATCGTGAGCCTGTATCGCAGGAGTACGGTAGTGGTTTCGCCTTCTCTGTATGATAATTTTCCTTACGTCTGTCTCGAAGCGATGGCCTGCGGCAAGGCGCTGGTGGCCTCGGCGGTGGGTGGCATACCGGAGATGGTGCAGCATGGGCATACGGGATTGTTGGTGGCGCCGGACGAACCTGTGGCAATTGCTGGTGCGGTGTGTGACCTGCTCGCTAGCGATAACGAGCGTGGCGAAATGGGCCGTCGAGCACGCCAGCACGTTCTGGATAGATTCGAGGCGTCGATTATAGCACGGGAGATGACACTTGTTTACGAAGCGGCCAAAGAAGCGCATCAGCGCGAATTCAGCACGATCTAACCCGCAGCCTGAAAACGACTGGACAAGTTGGACGTTGTGGGGTATAATTCCTGACTTCCTTGCCAATAGAGCAGGGAGAGCAGGGGTAGGGTTCGGTAAAATTTACAAAAAATTATCAAACCCTTTAACCACTCCCAACGTTAAAAGGGTATTAATAGTCGGTGGCGAAAAGGCCGTCCGATACCGTGTACTGGAAATTGTAAAAACTGTTTTCGACAACCTGCAGAAACTTGAAAGGAATACGTTCGTTTCAACGATCTCATCATCGGGCAGGCGCTTGGATAGCGCACGCCTGATCGCCCTGTTAATCACCCTCCCAAAAAGCCGGATAATGCCGGGAATGCTGTAACTACAGGGTAACAAGATGCTTGTGAGTGCGGGTGTTAGCAGTGCGTACAATATGGACAGAATCCCAAAAGGCCTTTAGGCATTATGACGATACTACTTCTAAGGAAGGGCCTTATTGTCGATTTTAGAGAGCTAATTATGACTATAAAACAACAATCCCGAACATGTTTGCCATTTTGGGGCTTCCAGGGCGTCAAGCGCATAGTGATGTATGTTGTCCTGGGGATTTTTGTTTTCCCCGCGATGTCCTGCACCACCGTTGAAGCCACATCCAGTGATGTTTCCAGGGAGTTTGTGCCGATTGTAACCGATAAGGAAATCAGCCGGATCATCAACTGCGCCTCGAAGGAAGAGACGACCCAGTGGGGCAGTCATGTTACCGAACTTAGCGCCGCGATTTTTGCTCCGCCAGAGGAAGTTTGGGCATTGTTGACCGATTACGAAAAATACATCGACTTTGTACCCGGCGCGACTTCTTACAAGGTTCTTAAACGCTCCGGAAATGAGGTTACGGTTGAGACGCATGGTGTCAAAAAGGTCAAGGTGATCTTTACGATTAATAAAAAACTAGAAGCGACGATCAAGTATCAGGAAAACAAGAACGAGTTCAATCTGACATGGGACAAACAAACTTCGAATATCAACCTGAATCGCGGTACGTGGAAACTTGAGCCTATCAAGCGAAACGGAAAGACTTACACCCTAGCTACGCATATAATCTATTCCGAGCCCAATACTAAGGAAAAACTCGCTGGTATGATTGGGCACATTGAGCAGGACGAGGTTCAGATCATCCGCGTATTACGTGAGATGCTGGAGAAATAAACAACCTGAGCAACATGACTGGCCCGGCAAAACCTGCCGGGCTGTTTTTGTAGGAGAGATGCGATGAGAGCACGTAGCGATGCGGGATTACACATGATGCGTTTTGAGTCTGGCGATGAGATATGCGAAGCACTTGCGCACTATTGCCACGATAACGGTATTAGCACTGCGTCCGTTCAGGGCATCGGAGCGGTTTGCGAAGCAACGCTGGGATACTACTCTCCCGCGACGAATCAATACATCAAACGCGATTTTGCTGGGGATATGGAAGTTGTTTCGCTGGCAGGCAACGTCAGCATGTTGAACGGAGTACCCTTTGCACACCTGCATGCAGTGCTGGCCGGTCGAATTGACGGTGCGCCCGAAAGCGATTTCATGTCTTACGGAGGGCACCTGTTTCGCGGAATAGTTAGCCCTACCCTCGAAGTTTTCATCACCAAATTCAATCACACTGTCGCGCGCAAACCCGAACAGGGGAGCGGTTTGAATCTGCTGGACCTGTGAAATCAGAAACTTATTGAATGCAAGTTTGGCCTGTGCGATAATCGGTTTTCAACCAGAGAAAGAGATATGCAACAGGAAAAACTGCCCATATCGGCTGTTATCATAACGAAAAACGAAGAACGCAATATTGAGGACTGCCTGCGTAGTGTAGCGTTTTGCGCCGAGATCGTCGTCGTGGATTCGTTTAGTGACGACCGCACCGTCGAGATTGCGCGGCGATATACCGAGCGTGTGGAGCAGCGGCAGTGGAACGGCATTAACGAACAGCGTGAATATGCCAAAAGCCTAGCGTCTAACGAATGGGTGCTGGATCTGGATGCCGACGAACGCATTTCGCCCGAACTCGCCGAAGAGATTGTGCGGCTTGATCTTGCCGTTGCTACGCCCGACGCCTACGAAATGCCACGTTGTGCGTTTTATCTGGGGCGCTGGATCAAGCACGGCGGCTGGTATCCTGATCGCAAGATGCGCCTGTATCGCAAGGCCAAAGGACGCT
>CAYSUZ010000223.1:0-3622 GCA_964434335.1 uncultured Planctomycetota bacterium
AGTGGTGCTGCTTACGGGTTGCCGACATGACGGGGGGGCGACGGCGAGCCTCGTTAAGTATTCGACCAGCGGCGAAATAACCGGCGATCAAGAGGCGGTCGTGGGCTATGCGGGAGTGATCGTGGCGTAGTAGCGACGTTTTGCTCAAAGGCCGTGAGCGGGGAAGATGTTTTTTTTGATGAACTCCGTAACGTGTTCAATTTTTCCTTCGATCACATTTCTTTCCGGGCCCGAGGAGAAGCGCCGCATATCGCGCAAGCTGCCCTCGGCGATTTCCTGATCCCCCAGCAAAACTCCGCCGATTGTTCCGACGTGTCTGTCCTCCGGTTCGATGTCGTTGAGGATTGCCCATGCCAGCGTCCATGCACGCGCCAGACTTTCCAGATTGTATCCACCACCGCCAAGCAACATCAGCGGCTTGCCGAAATCGCGCATCCTCTTTATCGCCGCGCTCATTCCGTTGTTCGTCAGATTCAGGTGCGTAAGCGGATCCGCCGCGAGGCTGTCCGTGCCGATGACGCCGATGACGATGTCGGGATCGTACGCGCCGAGCAACGGAGAGACGATCTCATCGAAGGCTCTGATAAAAAACTCGTCATCAGTTCCCACCGGCAGCGGCACGTTGACGTTGCACATAGCGCCGTCGCCTGAGCCGGTTTCTGTTTCAAATCCGCCCCACGGATAGAGCGTTTCGCCGTTTTCGTGCAGCGATATTTTCAGCACCCGTCCGTCCGAATAAAATTCGTTCTGTATCCCGTTGCCGTGGTGGGCGTCGATGTCGACGTAGGCGATTCGGCGGTCCTGGGCGAGCAGTTCGGCGATAACGACGCCGATATCGTTGATGTAGCAGAAACCTTCGGCATGGCGTCGGCCAGCGTGGTGAAAGCCGCCGGTCGGGCTAAAGGCGATATCGATCTCGCCGTCGAGCAGCATCTTCATTGCCTTGTGCGATGCGCCCGCAGCCAGCGCGCAGTAGTCGTAGATGCCTTTGAACACAGGGCATTCGCCGGTTCCGATATTGAACATGATCATCGGCTCGCGGAAAACGCCGTCGTTGGCGTCGCGCAGCGCATCGAGATAATCGCTGTCATGGAACATCGTCATCGTGTCAGCGTCCAGCGTTTTCGGCTCTACGACGCGCATCCACGGGTGGCTAAGCAGACCAAGTTTGTTGCAGAGGTCATAGACGACGCGCGAGCGGGCCGATTTGAAGGGATGATGCGGGCCCAATTCATAGCCGTCGAATTGCGGCGAATATATGAACGCGGTTTTCTTTTCAGTCTTCACTGTTTTTCTTGTACCTTTCGGTAACCGGGCGCACCACCTTTTCGTGGAACATAAATTCGATGTGGTGGACGCCTTCTTCTATTCGGCTGTGAACGGTGTAGCCGGTCTTGTTGAACACGCGCACCATCGCCTGATTGACCGCGAGGACTTCGGCGTTGAAGCCCGCGATGCCTTTGGTTTTGGCGATCTCGATGAGTTTATGCAACAGGTGGCTGCCGAGTTTTTTGTTTTGGTATTCGTCGAGCACCATGAACGCGCATTCAGCTATGTTGCTCGCGGGATTGAGGTCGTACTGGCCGATGGCGATAATTTTTTCGTGGCTCTCTTCCTGAATTACCGCTGCGATGACCATGACGTTTTCGTAGTCGATGTTGCAGTAATACTGCGCGTCGCGGTGGCGCATGGTCTGGAGTTGGCCGTGAAAACGGTAGTATTTTGTGCGTTTGGAGGCGTTGTAAAATAGTTGCCGCAGCATGTTTTCGTCGGTTGCCTTCGTTGGTCGCATAAGGATCTCGATGTCGTCGACTGCGATTTTTTCCTCAAGCTCTCTGGGGTAGCGCGCGGTAAGGTTGAGCGAAATCTGATCCTGATAGACGTACTTGATGCGCTTGGCGTGTTCGAGCAGTTCGTCGCGGAAGTCTGGATGCGCGATGCTTATCAGCGCGGTTGCTCGCTCGCGGACGCTCTTGCCGTGCAGGTAGGCCATGCCGTATTCGGTAACGATGTAGTGCACGTCGCCTCGGCTGGTAACCACGCCTGCGCCTTCGTTGAGATGCGGCACGATGCGCGAATGTTTGCCGTCTTCGGTGCGCGACGAAAGCGCGATGATGGGCTTGCCGCCGTTGGAGCGGGCCGAGCCGCGCATGAAGTCAACCTGTCCGCCGAGGCCGCTGTAAAATGTGTAGCCGATGGAATCCGAACAAACCTGCCCGCTGAGATCAACCTGCAACGCGCTGTTGATCGCGATCATCTTGTCGTGCCGCGCGATGGTGAAGGGGTCGTTGACGTAATCGCTGGGGTGGAACTCGATGAGCGGGTTGTTGTCGATGAAGTCGTAGAGCCGCTTGGTTCCCATGCAGAACGACGCGATGACCTTGCCCTTGTGGCGTGTTTTTTTCAGGTTCGTGATCGCGCCCGATTGGAACAGGTCCACAAGCCCGTCGCTGAACATCTCGGTATGCACGCCGAGGTCTTTTTTGTCGTTGAGGCATTTTAGCACCGCGTTGGGTATCGTGCCGATGCCAACCTGAATCGTCGAGCCGTTGTCGATGAGGTCGGCGATGTGATGGCCGATTGTCAGGGCGATGTCGTCGGGTTCGGTGAAGTCGACTTCCAGCAGAGGTTCGTTGTTCTCGACGAGATAGTCGATCTGGCTGACGTGCACAAAACTGTCGCCCAGAACGCGCGGGGTTTGGTTGTTGACCTCGGCCACGACGATGTCGGCGTGCTCGGCGGCGGCCTTTACAATATCGACCGAAACGCCCAGACTGCAATAGCCGTGCTCGTCGGGCGGCGTAACCTGGATGAGCGCTACGTCGATGGGTATCGCGCCCGTGCGGAAAAGCTGCGGCAGTTCCGAGAGAAATATCGGCGTGTAGTCGGCGCGCCCGTCGGCGACGGCGTCGCGTGTGTTCGGCCCGACGAAGAACGCGTTGTGGCGGAACGTGTCGGAGAATTTCACGTCGGTGTGCGGCGCGACTCCGAGGGTGAGCGTGTGGATGATCTCGGTGTCGGGGATGTGGCCCGCGCACTCGGTCAGCGCGCGCACGAGCGACTGCGGCTCGGCGCAGCCCGTGCCGATGAATACGCGATGGCCCGGCTGGACGTGCCGCAGGGCGGTTTTTGCGGGGACGAGTTTGCTCGCGTACTTATCCTGCCATTTTGAATCGGTCATGGTCTGTTTTCCGTGTAATCAAAACTCAGCTGCTGTTTGTCAGGTGTTTAGACGCTTGGGTATGGAATCATCGGGTTAAGCCGCGAGCGACACCGATACAATAGTATGCCTGTACATAATCCGACTCCGTCTTGATTTGGTCTAATCCGTTCATAATTTCTTCCGCTGTCGCTGAAAGGGCCAGAATTTCCCCTATTTTATATGCGAAATTTGTTTTAGAGGGGTCGTCTCGGAATTTTTTTAGTTTTGGCAATGCATTCATCGCGACTATGGCCATATCCCTGCGCTGATTTTCGCTGGCGGCATTTTCGGTCAAGTCGCCTCTTATCTGTTGTTGCGCAATAAGGTGTAAGATGTATATTTGATCTTCGATGACTTCATTTTTTTTGGTGGTTGCCAGGGCCTCAACATATTGACCCGCATCAATTTGAGATTTGGCTA
>CAYSUZ010000224.1:0-3598 GCA_964434335.1 uncultured Planctomycetota bacterium
AGGCACATCCAGATTGTACCAACAGAAAACATCCGGAGAGCAGGAAAACGACGACACCAAATAACAACACACAAATAAAAAACCGCCGCGTCCCATATGAGAGCGCGGCGGTGTTGTTTTACTAAGTCTGCAAACCCTATTCGTCGTCTTTTTTGGGAGGCGCGGCGGCGTTGGCGGGCTGCTTTTTGGCGGCCTCCTCTTCCTCTTTTTTCTTGTGTTCGGCTTCTTTGTCAACATCGATGAATGCACCGAAGTCGGCTACCTTGACAAGTTGCGTGTTGTTGGCGCCACCATTGGGAGTCGTGTAGCGATCTGTCCCACCGAGGTCGAGCAAAACACCCACACTGCCCATCTCGCGCGCTGCGGCGTAGTGGCCGTGGCCTTGCGTGCGGCCACCGCCTGTATAGTCGTCGTTGCCCTCGAGATCAAACAACACACCAATCCCGCAGGCGCTACCAATGCCCTGTGAAAAATAACCGGCACGATAGGCGTCGTTGCCACCGCGATCTTCGAGAATGCCGTAGGACCAGTCGTGACCACAGCCCTGTGCAAGACTTTGATAACAGATGTAGTCGTCGTCACCGGCGCAGTCAATCAGGGCCGCGACGGTCAGGTGTGTAGCGGAGCCTTGCGAATACTGGCCGCAGTAGTAAATGTCGCTACCTTCTTTATCGCGCAGGATGCCCAGCGCATACCAGTAACTGCCGCCCTGACAGAAGAAGTCGCCCATATATTTGTCCTCGCCCTGCGCATCGGCCAGCAGGCCAATGCCGCCGCTGGTGCCAATAGGCGAATACGGTCGAATGCCGAAACCGAAGCCTTGCCCCATCGCCTTGTAGCAACGTACGCATCTGCCGCGCGTATCGGGAACCACGCCGCCGATGTAGTATTCCTCATTGCCGTGCGTATCTATAATCGCCCCGAAACCTTTGCACAGGCCCAATCCTTGGCCGTACTGCCCGACGCGATAGGTGTCCTCGCCATAGCCATCGGCAAGGAGGCCGATACCGAAAAACGCTGCGCCCTGCGCTTGGACCAGGCCGCGGTAAGTATCGCAACCGTCATAATCGGCCAGAATACCCACACCCATAACGGCGTAGCCTTGCGCATAGGCTTCATTGGAACGATAGGTGTCGTTACCCTCCACGTCAACCAATACGCCAGCGCCAAGAAAGCCCGAACCCTGCGAGAAGTCGCTGCCGACGGCATATTTGTCGGTCATATCGTAATTGAGACACTGCGAGCGCAGATACAGATCGTCGCCTGTAAAATCAATGCACAGTGCAAAGGCGTGGTCGGCGCGAGAACCGCCGGCATTATTTTTGTATACGTCGCTGCCGCCCAGATCGATGATGACAGCGAAGTCTTCGGTGTAAACATTGTCGTCCTCGCCACCAATAACAACGCGACCTATGGGCGTCTCGGCATAATACAGGACTTTGCCCAAAACACCCTTCACGTTCTTAACATCTTCGCACTTGTAGGCCTCGGCGCATTTTTTGATTGCTTCGAGTTGGTTGGTCATCTCGGTGAATGCGGCACACGCGGCAAAGAATTTTTTGAAATCGACTTTTGCTGCGGCCCGCAGAGCAGCGACTTTGTCATCAACCTCGTTTTTTCTCGTATAGAATCCGGGAAGGTTTTTTAGCGCCTCTTTTTCCTCAGCGGTTAGCGCCGAAAATGCTTCGTCGCGCATTTTTTCGCAATACTGGATGTGTTGTACAATCTTTTTCATGTCGTCGCTATTGCCGTTTAGTCCGCGCACATGATAGGTGGAACTCGGCTCGTCGAGCCACTTTGCGGCAGTCGTAACGGCTTTGGCAAGGTCTTTGTTTTTCTCGTTGAACTGCGCTTCCATGCTGTCGGCGATCTGGTCGGCGACAAGCGAGGTGCGCTCGGGGTTGCGCATAAGATAGGTAACCTCGCGCAAGCGGAAGAAGTCGGGCTGATCTTTGACAATCACTGTCGCGCCCTGCTGAAAATTCGACGCCTCGTAAAGTTTGTTAACAATGGCAACGTATTTGTCATAGAGTTTGTTCTCATGGAGATATCGCTCGAAACGCGAAGGCTTATTGGTTTTGACTTCCAGTTCTGGATGGCTGGCTGCGGGATAGTGATATTGCTTGCGCACACCGAGTTTGACAGCGATTTTTGAGACTGCGCCGCTGCGCAGAACCAGAAATTCTACTGTATCGCCGGGCTTGACCTGTTTCATAAGCTCGACAATGTGCATTACCGGAACGAATTTTTTTTTCTCATCCGCAGGCGGCGCGAAAAGCACTTTTTTGCCCTTCTGCATGTAGCCCACAATGATATCGCCGACTTTCATATTTGCTTTGTGAGCGGGTGTGCCCTCGGAAAGCGCGCTGACCTTGACACCACCGCAATTCTTCGGCCCGCCTGCTTTTTCAACAACCGGTGGGTGCACGCCCTCCATGCTGATGCCTATGAACGGCTTGAGTGGGCGGGGTTTGGGCTTGGGGCGCGAGACAAAGAGTTCCTCGGCATGAGTCGCCAGCGAATCCTGCAAGGTATACGGCTTGTCTTCGGGCTGCTTTTTTTTCGATTCTGCCGAGAGTCCGATGCAGCAAAATAAAACGATGGTCATAGCAATAAAAAACGTTTTCATGACGTCCCCTGGAAAAATAGTGTCATAGTAATATCAGTCCGATGCCTAGATAAAAAATCAGGCGTTAGCGTTCCAAAATTCGACAGGCAATGCTTCCTCTACATGTGCGCCGTCAACCAAGATCACCATTTCCGTACAAAGAGCGCTGGCCTGGGATATCAGATAAGTCAATTGCGCAGACAAATCCTGGCGTTCTTCTTCGTCCGAGACTTTGGCAAACATCAGTGTACGAGAAATTTCAGATATCAAATGTTCGCTTTCCGAATGCGGGGGAAGATATTTCTGCGGCAACAATCCGATTTTGCGCTGAATCGTCAAGGTATCGGGTTATGTCGGGTCTATTTCGCAGAACATACTGCCGTCCTCATGCTTTCGCACATCCAGAACAAATTCGCCCAGCAAAACTCTTTTTGACATGTTTTTTTCGCTGCGGGCGCTAAGGCGCACTGCCACAAAACAATCCCCATCTTGAAGCAAGGGTTTGCGGGTTTTTATTTCGCATTTGACCGGCCCACTATTTCCGGGAAGGGTTGTAAAGCGTACAACGGATTTTTCAATCACTGCACATTTTCGATTGTAAATAATGACAGCGATTTGGGCCAATACATTTCCTCCTATCCATAAGGCAGCCCCACTCGTTAAATCAATTCTCAACTGAATACGAAAAGTACTAATACCAACAGCCAAAAAAAGGTTTACGGCACTCAATGCTATCAGGTGATTGAATACGATGGAAGACCCAAAAACGAGTTTACGTTCTGTGCACAACTCTTTCCTCTTTCGCCGCAATGTTTTGCTTCGATTTGCAAAGGCAAAACAAGCACCGGCAAGAGGTATCCCCCAAAACAAAGCAAATGATAAAATCGTCAACGGAGCTATTCCCGTATTGTTAAAAAGCACCGATTCAGATGGATTTTCCGAGTTTATCCAGCATGTTCCTTTTGATCGGGCAAGGCGTATTTGATTTTC
>CAYSUZ010000225.1:0-3590 GCA_964434335.1 uncultured Planctomycetota bacterium
TGTCGTCGCCCGGTGCTTTGAGGTGGGTTTCGAGCAAGACACCGCCCTTGAGCGATTCGGCGTTGCCCGCAGACGCAACCTTGACATCGACCTTTGTGCCGACTTTGGAAAACGCTGGCATGGTTGCGGTAACAAATACCAATGCAACGTTTTTGCTCTCGATCTGATCCTGCGTGATATTGAAATCCTGCAACAGGCGCTTCATCATATTCATCAGCGCGACGTTGGCATAGCCATCGCCATCGCCAGTGCCGTTAAGCCCGACTACCAGCCCCACACCACGAAGATTGTTATCGATCACACCATCTATGTGAACGATGTTCTTGAGGCGCTCGGCTTGCGCAGAAGCCGCAAGCATCAGTATCAGTCCTATTGCTATAAATATACGTCTCATAAATTCCTCGCTTCTAACCAGACTCCGGCAGCCTGCATTAACAGGCTGCCGAAGCCCTTGAGAGGGGTTTGCTGTCAATTAAAACGGCCAGATAAAGTCCAAAACGCGAGTAAGAATTCCGCGCCGCTGCGAATCGCTGACCGAGCCTTTGCCCTTAAAAGAAAGTTTCATCTGCGCTACATCCTCGGATAGAATCGTGCCCGTGGAGTCCAGATCGTCGGGATCGATCACACCGGTCATGGTAATCGTCTCGGTTTCGTTGTTGATGGTGCGAACCTTTTTGGCTTCGATGATGAGATTGCCATTGGGCAAAACCTCTACAACCTCGGCCTTGATGACCGCGGTGAAAGTCGTTTCTTTGGTCGTACTTGCATCGGCGTCCATACCTAGCGAAGCTGATCCACTAATCTTGGGCAATCCGCCACTACTGATTCCGTCCTTGCCATGGAAGTTGACAAACTCCTTGAGAGAGGCATCAAGCGAAGTCTCCTTGTCGATCTTGGTCGAGCCTTTGGCTTCTGCGTTGGAAACTTCGCGCACGATCACCTTAACGAGATCGTGTTGTTGCGGCGAAGGCGGCTTGACAGCCTCAACCTCGGAGTACGGAGCCTTGCCGTCGTCTCTTTTGCCCATACGGGCTTTGTCTTTTACGTTCTTTTTATAGATAAGCCCGGCCTGGGCAAAACCTGTCGTCATAAAGACAAAAACCAGCAACGCTGGAACAATCAGCCTCAGCTTCATTTGCTCTCTCCCACAATTATTTCGACTGTCTTGCCATTGACAACCCGGGCCATCAATGCCTCGCCCGAGGCTACATTTTTTACTTTTATCGTCTCACCGACTTTGCCGTTGCTCTGAATGACTGCCGTCGTTTCGACGCTGATATTTTTGCCCGCGATGCGCGAAATCAATTTCACGACATCGCCCTTTTTGACAACGATTGGTAGTTCGGCCTTGGTCGAAAGAACCGCCACACCTTTTTTGATATCGCACTCAAGAGCCATGCCAACAACTTTGTCGACATCGACAAAGTAGTGATTGCGGCCGCCTGTAATCGGCATGCGCACGATCTCGACATCCTCGGCGGCAATCCTTTCGTCGGCCTTCATGTCGCGCTTAACGACAACCACCGGCAGCATGATCTTGATGCGTGCTACGACTATTCCCTCGTGAGATTTTTTTTCGGCATCGAGCAGTTTAACGCGAAAGATCACTGTGCTCGAATTGCCACGCGAGCCGACCTGCGCAAATTCCTGCATTTTGCTATTGGAAGGCGCAAGCTTGAGCGCGCTGCTGATGCTCGCGATTGTGACGGAGTAGTCAGCGGGATTAAGCGCTTCTTTGGCGGCGAGTTCTTTTGGAATTCGTTCGAGATATTTTTCCTGCATCGTCGATGCTCTGCGCACTACCGGCGCTGGAGTTTCGGCGGTTGCGGGACGCTTGTCCTCGGGCCAGTTGATTACTATGACTGCGGCGCTGTTAACCGCTATTTCTTCGGCACCGCTGAATTTGATGCCAAAGAGCGAGATGTTGTTCTGGGCCAGACGCATCTTTACGTAAGCGCGGTCTATCGTCCGCTGGGCGTCGGGCTCAGGCGACGAACCACAGAAGATGGAATTGATCTTCTCGGTGGTCGCGCTCTCGAAACCGCTAACGGTAACAATATCGGCCATCCGCACATAACCGTGACCAACGGTGGCACTGTCGCGGAGAGTGATTTCGGCAGCAAATGCCTCAGCGCTGGCCGCGAAGAATGCTATCATTGTTATTATTACTATGATTTTTTTCATGGTTCGTCTCGCTATCGTCTCAGGTTATTGGCGACCTGCAACATTTCATCGGCCACCTGAATCGAGTTTGAGTTAATCTCGTAAGCGCGTTGGGCGCGGATAAGTGATACCATTTCCTCGACCACGTCAACGTTGGACTCTTCGAGGAATCCGCCGCGCACTACACCAAAGCCGTCTTCGCCGGGAGTCCCGGTGGTTTCAGAACCGGACGCTTCAGTGGGCATAAAAAGATTGTCGCCGATGGCTTCGAGGCCGCCGGGATTCGGGAAGCGGGCCAATTCCAACTGCGCCGCATCTGAAATAGTGCCGCTGGAATCGATGGTTTGAATAATGCCCTGTGGCGTTACCTGGATGTCAGTCACGTCGGTCATGTCGATCTGGGCGCCGGGGTCGAGCAGGAAACCATCCTGCGTGACGATGTTGCCGTCGGAGTCCAGCCCAAACGAACCGTCGCGCGTATAAGCGATCTCGCCTTCGTAGCCCTGAACGCGGAAAAATCCTTCGCCATCAATCAGTACATCCAGCGACTGCGCAGTCTCAATGGCCGCGCCGTTTTCGAAATTGCGCGGCGTACCTACAAGGCGCACGCCCATGCCGATTTCGATGCCTGTGGGATTCGTGCGACCGTCTATCGCAGTAGTTCCCGCTCGGCGAAGATGCTGATAGAACAGATCCTCAAACGCCGCCCGTGCTTTTTTGAAGCCGGTAGTGTTGACGTTGGCGATGTTGTTGGAGATGACATCGACGTTGGTTTGCTGGGCACGCATGCCCGTTGCCGCGGTCGAAAATGCTCTCATTGACATATTACAAACCCTCCCGATAACTGCGTATTACGCCGTGATTTTGCCAACTCGGCTCACGGCCTGTTGCAGCGTGGTATCCTGATTGCGCAAAGCCATCATATTAGCTTCGTATATTCGGAAACACTGAATCATGTTTACAAGTTCTTCGACGCTGTTGACGGTGGACTGCTCAAGACTGCCTTGCAATATCTGCCCGTCTGCTGGCCGCGAGCGTTCGCCGTTGTATTTGTAGAGGTTTTCACCGACATGCTCAACGTATTTGGCCAGTTCGGATGATTCTTCGGAAATTTCTTCGAAGGCGGTTATGGCTATCATGCCGCGCTCGCTAACTTCGTCACCGTTTCTCACTGAAACCCTGCCATCGCGTCCGATCTCAATCGTCCCGCCCGAAACCGGAATCGTTGATCCCGAGGCGTTGGTAACGCGATACTTGCCATCGCCCGTCGTCAGAAACCCGTCGGCATCAATGGAAAAATTTCCGGCACGAGTGTAGAAGGTGTTTTCGCCATCGGTTACGGAGAAAAATCCTTCGCCAGCAAGCGCGCAATTCAACGCGTTGCCTGTCTGCTCAATGCCTCCCTGTGCGAAATCGGTCAGGCTGCG
>CAYSUZ010000226.1:0-3587 GCA_964434335.1 uncultured Planctomycetota bacterium
GAAGATAATCGTCGCCGTCCGGTGTAGTCGGGCCGTTAGCGCCTTCTGCAACCAGTTTGACGTTTAGCAACGGTGCGGTCTGGGCTGTGATCTGATTTTCGAGAGCCGCGGGAATGAAAATGTCGGCTTTCGTTGAGAGGAACGTCTCGTGATCGATAGATTCGGTACCGGGGAATCCAGCCACTCCGCCTTTATCTTTGACGTAAGCAGCCAGTTTTTCGGAATCAATTCCATCCTTGCTATAAATCGCACCGGTTACATCTTCTGCGGCCAACAGCGTGGAGCCGTGCTCGCCCATAAGACGTGAGGCCCACGAACCTACGTTGCCAAAGCCCTGTACAAAATGCGTGGCCTTGCTAAGATCAAATTCCTTATCCTTGGCCCATTGCTCGATTGTAAACACGATGCCCTGGCCAGTAGCCTTGTTGCGTCCGAGGCTGCCGCCGACTTCGACGGGTTTGCCGGTTACGACATGGGTACTGCGCGCCCTTTCGCTGGGCGGAAGCGTGGAAAGATAGGTGTCGAGAATCCAGGCCATGATCTTGCCATTGGTGTTGACATCCGGCGCGGGAACATCGTATTCCGGCCCAATGTTGTTGCCCAAAGCATAGGTAAAACGACGCGTGATGCGTTCGAGTTCGGGCTTGGAATATTTGAACGGATCGATCTGGATGCCACCCTTGCCACCACCAAATGGGATATTGGTGATCGCGCCCTTCCAGGTCATCCAAGTCGCAAGCGCACGGACTTCGTCGATGTTGACGGCGGGGTGGAAACGCAAGCCACCCTTGTACGGGCCAAGCATGTTGTTATGCTGGACACGATATCCGGTAAACATCTCGATATGACCGCTGTCCATCCTCACCGGAAAATTCACGATGATTTCGTTGGTGGTTTTGGAGAGGATCTTTCTGATATTCGAATCCAACCCCATTAAATCAGCAGCCTTGTCAAACTGCCGCGTTACATTTGCGTACACGCTCGATGTCTTTTCTGTGGTCTTCATGTCGCTCTGATTCCTGTAAAAAGTTATCCATCAAAAAGATTGCTATTCATACTCTTCGCAATGCCATACACCACCTTCGGGTTTCGGAAAATCGCAGCCATCCCGTTTTTCGCAGGTAGAGCACAGCCCACGATAAAGCGAAATAACGCCGTCCGAGCCTACCGCCACTTTGCTCTCCTGTATCGGAGAAACTTTGCCGGCGGCGCGCATCGGATAGCCTTCAAACTCATCGCACATCAGAACCGGACGATCAGTCGGTCTCGGATACGTACAGGTATCCGCGCTTATGCACTGCGCGCAAATTCCCTGATGCGGATTATGTGCCTGCGATTTCTTCTTGCCCCTGGGGGTGATTTTCGCAACGTCAATCAAATCTGTCGAGACACTCTGCGACTCATTGACCAGTTTGGGCGACTTGCTAGAGTGCTTGACAACTTTTTGTTTTTTGCTTGGCGATTCCATTGCTGCTCCTTTCGGAAAAAGTAAATACGAGCATACGCCATGACAGTAGCAAGCAATGTGCCTCTGGAAAATTTATCAATGTTTTTTTGGACAACAACACACAAAGGGAAATATAAGATCATGACAGGAGAGGTGTTATGGATGTGATTTTTCTTTACATCCGTACACGACAAAGCATTTTTTGCGAAGTTTGCTTGCCATAAAAGAAGTGATTCAGTGGGGAATAATGAACCACCGGAGAAAATCTCTCCAGTGATTTTTGCCTAAAGTGAGAAGCGGCTGATTTTTTCGCGCAGAGTTTTACGGTCGATGCCCAGAACCTTCGCCGCATGTGTTTTGTTGCCCTGAACGCTCTCTAGCACTCTGCGAATGTAGCCAGCCTCAACCTCAGCCAGTGTTCTGTCGACTCCGGCTGAGCCGTGTAGCGAAAACCGCATAAGTTCTGGCAAGTCAGCCGCATCGATATCGCCGCCCTCGCTCATCACCAAGAGTCGCTGCACTACGTTCTGCAATTCGCGCACGTTGCCAACCCATTGATAGCGCCGCAAGACCTTTATCGCACCGTCAGCAAACCGAATCGGCGGTTTGTCATATTCCTCGGCAAAGCGCTTGGCAAAATAATTGGCCAGCAACAAAACATCTTCGCCTCTCTCGCGCAACGGCGGCAGGTTTATCGTTATGACATCAAGTCTGAAAAAAAGGTCTTCGCGAAACAACCCTTTTTCGACCATCGTGGGCAGGTCCTTGTTGGTCGCGGCAATAACACGCACATCTACCTTGCTGGGTTTGGGCGAGCCGACCATGTAGACTTCCTTCTCCTGAAGCACCCGCAGGAGTTTTACCTGCATCGCCAGAGAAGTCTCGCTTATCTCGTCGAGAAATATTGTGCCACCCTCTGCGGTTTGGAAAAATCCCGCCTGCGATCCCGTCGCGCCGGTAAAGGCTCCCTTTTCATGGCCGAACAGTTCGCTCTCCAACAGCGACTCCGGTATGCCGCCGCAATTTATCGGCACGAAAGGCGCCGAAGCCCTCTTGCCACGATAGTGAATCGCCCGCGCCACCAGTTCCTTGCCTGTGCCGCTTTCGCCCGCTACCAGAACAGTAGCCGTCGTCGATGCGGCCTTGTCGATGAATCCGAAGACCTTGTTCATCGCCTTGGAGCTACTTATAATACCGTGCGCCGCCATCGCGTCGCTGTAATTTGTCGCTATTCCTGCGCGCCTTGTATGTAATTTGCTAAGCACGCGCCCCACCGCACTAAACAGCTCGTCATCAGTAAATGGTTTGGGCAGGTATTCGTCGGCGCCTATCTTGACCGCTTCAACCGCGCCTTCTACGGTGGCAAATCCGGTTATCATCATCACTTCGGTATCAGTGAAATTTTCCCGCACGTGCCTGACCAAATCCAGCCCGCTTACCTTGGGCATCTTCATATCGGTAATGACCAAATCAACCGGGGTAGAGTCGAGCAAGCCAATAGCCTCGGCAACTTCGCCCGCCGTATACACAACGAATCCCTGCGAAACGAGGTTCCTGCGAATAACCTCAAGAGTGCCAGGCTCGTCGTCAACAATGAGTATCCTGTCTTTTGCATTATCCGAAGACATCATTATTGCGCCTCTTTGGAATGTGATTGTGGAAATTCGACTACGACAGTGGTGCCCTGCCCGGCCACGCTTTCGACGCTTACTTCGCCGCCATGCGAGGTGATAATTCCGTGAACTACGCTCATACCCAGACCTGTCCCCTCACCAACATCCTTGGTAGTAAAGAAGGGGATAAAAATTTTCTTGCGCACTTCCTCGCTCATCCCCTTGCCGTTATCCTCGACGAGAAACCCAACACGTTCCCCCAACTTGCGCGTACGTATCCGCAAGCACCCGCCGTCGGGCATCGCATGTATCGCGTTCGCGGCGAGGTTGACCAGCACCTGCTTTATCTGAACGGGGTCTGCCGAAATCAACGGCAAATCCGGCTCAAGCTCCTTTACCAGCTCTATGCCTTTGCTGGCACACTGCGCCTCGAAAAACAGAATCTCTTCCGAAACCACCTTGTTTATATCCAGATCGTGAATCTTCTGCGGCACATCCCGCGTAAAAATAAGCAATTTTTTTACAAT
>CAYSUZ010000227.1:0-3572 GCA_964434335.1 uncultured Planctomycetota bacterium
GGCAGCCGCCGACATGCTCGCCGTCGTTCCAGAAGTCCATCGTCATGATGTTTTTGCGCGAGCGTATGTTCTTGACAGCCGATCCCAGATGCAGTCGCTGCTCGGGAGTAGGCATCAGGTCGAGGTCGGGCTTGGTGCCGATAGGCATATAAATGAAGTACCAGCCGAACAGACAGCCCTTGTCGGACCAGTAGTCGACGAATTCGTCGGAGGAGACGATGTGTTCGTTATGGCGCGTGGCGGTGGCGGAGAAACCGAACATCACGCCTGCCTCGCGGAGTTTGTCCATAGTTTCGTTGACTTTTTTGAACGCGCCCGCACCGCGTCGCTCGTCGGTTTCCTTCTCGAACCCTTCGCAACTGATGGCCGGGAAGACGTTGCCGAGTTTTGCGAGCTTATCGACTTTTTCGTCGGTGATTAGCATGCCGTTGGTGTAGGTCTGGAAGACGACGTCATTGTGTTTTTCAAATATATCGAACAGCGGCTCCCAGTAATAAGGCTCGCCGCCGGTGATGATGAAGAATTTTATGCCGATATCTTTGGCCTGTTGGATAAGCGTGTCGACCTGCTCGAAACTGAGCGATTGGGTCTTGTCGTATTTGCCCGCGTAGCAGCCGTAGCACCTTAGCGGACACGCCATCGACGGACTGATAGCGATAAGCCCGGGCGGGTAGAAGCCGAGTTCGTCTTCGATAGAATGGCGGTATTCGTGACCGAGTAGCGCCTCTTCGACGATCAGGTGCTTGATTATCTTGCCGCGCACAACTGGATTGGTTTGCGTAAGAAAGCGGTTGCAGAGTTCGGTCAGCGGATGACGCTCCTCGAACTTCTCGATGACACCGTTGACGACCGCAGACCAGAGTTTGTCTTTGGTAAATTTGCGAGCGATCTTGAGACCCTTCACCACGACATCCCGTGGGTCTTCGACTTTTGGTCGCGTTGCCAACGCGATAAGGGTTTTGATCGATTTTTCGATGGCGAATTTTTTAACGCTGGATTTAATGCCCATGAACTCCTCCATAAAAATGGGTTATCGGGGGATTCTATCCGCGTTAGATAGCCTTGTCAACCCGTGGACGCAATGGTGTCTAATAGCAAAAAGAAAATTTGATTCTATTTACGTGTCTTTCCATTTATAATACATTAACATTTGAAACTCACATCCATTTTTCAGGGAGAGAAAGCATGAGAAAGAGTATGATCGCAATTCTTGTATTGGCTTGCGCCTTCGCTGTGATTGTTCAGGGTTGCGAGTTGTTGGGTGACAAGGTCAAGGTCCCCGGTGAGACGAAAACCGAGCCTTCCAACGACAGCACGACTGAAAGCAAGCCCGCCGAGGAAGCCCCCGATGCGAAACCCGTGGAAGAACCTGCGGCACCTGCAGCGCTGGTCGAGATCACCAATTTCAAGGACGGCGCAACGGGCATCGACCCCAAACTGCCGCTGACGTGGAAGATTGACGATTCGGTTGGCAAGGTCAAGATGATGGGAGTCAACATTTTTGAATGCGGCGCAGATGGCAAGGAAATGCCCTCGGCGGTGATAGCATTCAAGCAATTGACCAACGCCGAGCTTTGCGCGGTGCGCTCATGGACGCTGTTCGAGAAGGATGTCGATGCGAACTGGCTCTTCCAGGGCAGTCACGCGGACCTCAAGCAACTCAAGTCCGGCACGAAGTATCTCATGACATTCATGATTGTGGGCGACAAGACCCAGACGATCCGCATCTATTTTACTACGAAGTAACCGATTACGACCAACCATACAAAGGGGCCTTTACAGGCCTCTTTTTTTGGTCAGGGAACGCAAACATCCGAAAGGAAAATATCTCGAAAAGGTTCCGCCGATATGGTAAACTCCGCGCCGCAAATTTGAGATGGAGTCCGCGTTTCCCGCGCGGTAGAAATACGGTAGAAACGCAAAACGAATATCAAGGAGACACGACGTGAGTAATATCGAAGGAGTTCCCCTGCTTGACCTCAAGGCGCAGTACGCCACGATTCGCGACGATATTCAAAAAGTAGTCGACGATGTGTTCGAAAGCCAATACTTCATCCTCGGCCCGCAGGTTAAGGCGCTCGAAGAAGAGATAGCGGCCTACTGCGGCGCGAAACACGCGATCGGCGTCTCCAGCGGCACCGACGCGCTGCTTCTGGCGCTGATGGCGCTCGACATCGCACCCGGCGACGAGATCATCACCACGCCCTTCACCTTTTTCGCAACCGCAGGCGTCATTCATCGCCTAAGCGCAGTGCCGGTCTTCGTCGACATCGACGCCGAGACCTTCAACATCGATCCTTCAAAAATAGAAGCCGCGATCACGCCCAAAACCAAAGCGATCCTGCCCGTCCACCTCTACGGCCAGTGCGCCGAGATGGATGAGATAATGGCCATCGCCAAAAAGCACGGCCTCAAGGTCGTCGAAGATGCCGCGCAGGCTATCGGCTCGGAGTACAAGGGCCGACGCGCGGGGTCGATGGGCGACATCGGCTGCTTCTCGTTCTTCCCCTCGAAAAATCTTGGTGCGGCAGGCGACGGCGGCATAATTACGACCGATGACGACGAGCTGGCGAAAAAATTGGTGATGATGCGCGTGCACGGCGGCGAGCGGGCATATTATCATAACGTGGTCGGCGGGAACTTTCGCATCGACGCGCTCCAGGCGGCAGTATTGCGCGTAAAACTCAAGGAACTCGACAAATGGACGGCGGGGCGGCAAAAAAACGCCGCAGACTACGACCGCAGACTGACCGAAGCGGGACTCGTGCCCGATAAGGCTGTGTTGCCGCCGGTCAAACAAAGCCGTCACATCTTTAACCAGTATGTGCCGCGCGTGAAAGATCGCGACGGGCTGCTGGAGTACCTGAGATCCAAAAACATCGGCTGCGCGATTTACTATCCGATTTGTCTGCACTTGCAGGAATGCTTTGCGTACCTGGGCGGCAAGCCCGGCGATCTGCCGATCAGTGAAAAGGCTGCCGAAGACGTTATCTCAATTCCGATCTACCCGGAATTGACCGACGAACAGCGTGCATACGTTATCGACGCAATCGCGGAGTTCTACAAGGGCTAACGAAGAGACACACAAAGCAAAAAACGAAAATCCCCGGCTTGGTCGGGGATTTTTTCGATTTGGGTATTTAACGGTTGACGAAATGTTGCCTGTCTGATACTTTTTTGTTTTACATATCAAATTAACTGCCGACAGAGGGGAGGCAGGCATGAGCCAGATTTCACAGGTCTTTGCGCGCGAGATATTGGATTCGCGTGGCAATCCTACCGTAGAAGCCGACATCATTCTTTCAGGCGGCGCTTTCGGACGAGCCGCTGTTCCGTCGGGCGCATCCACCGGAGTTCACGAGGCGGTAGAACTGCGTGACGGCGAGAAACGATACGGCGGCAAGGGCACGAACAAGGCTGTCGATAACGTTCTCAAAATAATCAAACCCGCCGTGATCGGCATGGACGCGCTTGACCAGGAATCGATTGATCGCAAGATGATCGAACTCGACGGCACGCCCAACAAAGGCGAGCTCGGCGCCAACGCGATCCTCGCAGTTTCGCTGGCGACA
>CAYSUZ010000228.1:0-3566 GCA_964434335.1 uncultured Planctomycetota bacterium
CTTCGAAAAAGTCATCCAGGACATCACCGGCTTCAAGCACGTCATCCCCACGCATCAGGGCCGCGCTGCCGAGAGCATTTTGTTTTCGATCACCGTCGACGAGACGAAATGGATACCGAATAACTGCCACTTTGATACGACACGTGCCAACATCGAATGCCGCAAAGGTCACGCGCTCGATCTCGTCATCGAAGAAGGCAAAAACCCCGCGCTCGACCATCCCTTCAAGGGCAACATCGATCTCAAAAAACTCGCAGCCTTCATCGAAGAACACGGCCCCGAAAATATACCGATGGGCTACCTGACCATAACCAACAACACCGGCGGCGGCCAGCCCGTCAGCATGCAAAACATCCGCGAGACCAGCGAACTGCTCCACAAACACGGCATCCCGTTCTTCCTCGACGCCTGCCGCTTTTCCGAAAACGCATACTTCATCAAAATCCGCGAGAAGGGCTTCGAGAACAAAACGATCAAAGAAATCGCGCAGGAAATGTTCTCCTACGCCGACGGCACGACGGTCAGTCTCAAGAAAGACGGCTTCGGCAACATCGGCGGCTACATCGCGCTCAACGACGACGACCTGGCGATGAACGCACGCAATCAACTGATTCTGCACGAAGGCTTCCCGACCTACGGCGGTCTCGCCGGACGCGACCTTGATGCGCTCGCGCAGGGCTTGATCGAAACGCTCGACGAAGCATATCTCGAATACCGCATCGGTTCGGTCGCTTATCTTGCGCGTGGTCTCAACGAAATGGGCATCCCCACGATCCAGCCCGCAGGCGGCCACGCCGTCTACATCGACGCCAAAGGTTTTCTGCCACATATCGAGCCGCTGCAATATCCCGGCCAGGTTCTGTGCGCCGAGATGTATCTCGAAGGCGGCATCCGCGCCGTCGAGATCGGCAGCGTGATGTTTGGCAAAGACCCCAACACCGGCGAGGAAAAACCTGCGGCGATGGAACTCGTCCGCATGGCCATGCCGCGGCGCGTCTACACCCAAAGCCACATCGACTACGTCCTCGAGGCGATGCGCGGCCTCGTCGCACGCAAAGACAAAATGCGCGGCTTGAAGTTCACGTGGCAGGCGCCGTTCCTCCGCCACTTCTCTGCCCGCTTCGAGCCGGTTTAGCATTAGATAGAGGCACAGAAAAATAATGTTTCACCAAGTTGAAATGATGCGTCGGACTCTCGTCGGTGCCGCGCTTGAACCTACTGGCAATTTGGGCGAGCCTGCTGGACTGAGAGGGACACAATGAAGGGATTGCTTGTCGCGCGATTTAGGCATTGTGTGATAAGAGCAACTATAAGGGAATCCTCCTTCGATGAGCGCAGCGAGCCGAAGGGATGTGTCCCTTTCAGCGTTACGTATTCGGGAATTTCTGTGCCGAAAAGAATCTTTGCCATTCTACTATTCCCTCATATAATAAGTATCGATTATGCACAAAGTCGTGCAGGATATACTTCATCTTGCAATCATGAAAAGACACGAATAAACACGCCTTGTATAGCACGAATCGATCTTGACAGTCTGATTATTGCATGTAGTATGTTGTCATTATTATAAAGTGTTCTCCAATTCACTGAATATCTAATGGCGGTTATTTATGGCGAACGATTATTCAGAGTTATCCAAAGAAGACCTTTTGAAGGTCATCGAAAAACTCGAATCCCACAAAAAGTACGGCCTTATCTGGGATGAAAAGCGGACAAAGGAAAAGTTTGAAAAGGACTCCGAAAATGCCTTGCCGGTTTTGAAGGAAGTCAAGACCAAAGAAATCAAAACCGACCCTGCAAAGCCCGTCAACATCCTCATCGAAGGCGACAATTATCATGCCCTATCCGTATTGAATTATACTCATCAAGGCAAGATTGACGTTATCTATATTGATCCGCCATATAATACGGGGGCAAAAGATTGGAAATACAATAATGATTATGTAGACAAAAACGATACGTGGAGACATTCAAAGTGGCTTTCAATGATGAAAAAAAGGCTTCTGCTTGCAAAGAACTTACTTAAAAATAATGGTGTTATATTGGTAGCGATTGACGACCATGAAGTGCATAATTTGCGACATCTTTTAGATGAGATAATGGGAGAAAATAATTTCATATCGACAATTTGTATCGAAGTAAACCCAGCGGGACAAAATATTCGAGATAATTCACCGGCTATTAGCCATGATTATTGCCTGATTTATGCTAAGTCAATAGATGAAGTTGTTTTGATTCTTCGTGATCTTTCGGAAAAAGAAATTTTGACATTTAAGGAGCAGGATGAAAAGGGGAGGTTTTTGTGGGATAACCTAAGACGGCGCGGCGGCAATTCGACTCCAAAAGACCGGCCTGGTCAATGGTATCCATTGCATGTAAATCCTAAAACAAAAAAAATCTCCCTTAAAAAATTTGCTGGTTCTGTTGAGATGTTTCCGATTGATCCAAAAGGAATTAAACGTATTTGGAGAGTTAACCCTGATGGGTTTGAGAGAGAATATGCAGAGGGCAATATTTCGGTTATTGAAAAGAAAAAAGGCTTCGAGATCGTCAAAAAATCATATCAGCCTCATGGTCGTAAACCTAAAACACTATGGAAAGAACCTAGTCATTCGGCGACCAGTCATGGAACAAAATTACTTATTAATATTCTCGGTGGGAATGTTTTTAACTATCCTAAGTCTTTGTATCTCGTTCAAGATTGCTTGAAGTATTGGGCTGACTCAAATGCGATTGTTTTAGATTTTTTTGCAGGATCGGGAACGACAGGCCATGCTGTTCTTGACATGAATAAACTTGATGGCGGTAGCAGATCATTTATTTTATGTACAAACAATGAACTAAATGGTCAAGAAAAAGAATTGGAAGAAAAGGGTTTATCAAAAAAACAAATTGAAGCCGAGGGGATATGTCAGAAAGTTACTTTTCCACGAATTGCAAATGTAATTCGTGGTTATGTTGGCCATGAGAAGAAGATTGATGGTCTTGGAGGTAATCTTAAATATTACAGGAGTGCTTTCGTAAAACGCTCCGTCAGCAAAGACGATCTTAAAATACGGATCACAAAAGAATGTACGGAGATGCTTTGTTTGCGTGAAGGAATTTTTGGTGAGGTCAAAAAGACGGATGATTATCGCATTTTCCAACACGATGACAGGATAATGGCCGTGTATTACTCACTTGTGCAGAAAGCACTAAAAGCAGTTAAAAAGGACCTAGACAAGATGAAGGGTAAAAAGATTTTATACTGCTTTACGCTTGACCCGCTGGGATTGGATAAGAGGGACTTCCGGGATTGGAAAGGCGTATCGTTGGAGCCTATACCGCAGAAAATTATCGATGTATATGAGGGGATTTATGAATATTGAACTGAAAGAATATCAGGAAAAAGCCGTTGAGCAACTCATAACCTCGGTAACAGAATTATTGCATACAGAAGGCCCCAGAAAAGTCTGTGTGTTTCAAGCCCCTACCGGAAGCGGCA
Organism: uncultured Planctomycetota bacterium; assembly: GCA_964434335.1. Classification (GTDB taxonomy): domain Bacteria; phylum Planctomycetota; class B129-G9; order B129-G9; family B129-G9; genus JAUWEX01. The sequence goes on from CAYSUZ010000228.1 coordinate 3,485, forward strand.
AGACCGTTATGACGGCGAAATTTATCGAAGAACTTATCAGAGAACTTCCTGATGAGGATATGTGTTTTATCTGGGTATCGAT
>CAYSUZ010000229.1:0-3557 GCA_964434335.1 uncultured Planctomycetota bacterium
CGTGCGCAGACTGGTGGCTGGCGAGGGCGTAGAACGAACCTTCCCGATCCACTCCCCGTCGATCGCTGACATAAAGGTCAGCCGTCGCGGCAAGGTGAGGCGTGCGAAACTGTACTACCTGCGCGACAAGATTGGCAAGTCGACCAAGGTCAAGGAACTCGTTGTCGCGTCGGAAGGCAGCAAGGTACGTCGTCGCAAGCGTGGTCGCAAGGCCAAGGACGCTGTTGCTGCGCCGACGAAAGCCGAATAACACTACAATAGTACGAATACACAAGCCGATCACAAACGTGGTCGGCTTTTTTTGTGCCTGTTGACGCAATCCCTTCCGGCGGCTATGCTGTTGAGCGAATATTAGCAGGAGAATTGTATGAGTCTGGAGAGCGCAAAAACAGGGCGACTGGGCGAACGGCGAGCGGCGGGACACCTGCGGCGGCATGGGTATCGGATACTGTCGCGGAATTTTCGCACGCGTTATGGCGAGGTAGACATTGTCGCGCACGAGGGCGATGTGTTGTGTTTTGTCGAGGTCAAGACGCGTAGTTCGCTGGAATTTGGTGGTGGCGAGGAATTTATCGACGCGCACAAAATGCGCCAGATCGCGGGCGTGGCCGAGTCGTACGTGCGTAAGTTTGCTTTGGATGAGATGTCGCGACGGTTTGACTGTGTGTATGTGCTCGTAAAACCCGGAGAACGTTGGGGGCCGTTGGAAAAACTGTTTGGCCCGCGTGTGGAGATCCGGCTGGTGCGCGATGCCTTTACATATGACGATATTCGGCGCGGATAGCGGGATTGAGAACTGGAGATTGTAGCGACGTGGCCGTCAGGCGATGTCGCGATTTTGTTTTGGCTTGGCTTTAATGTATTCAAGCGGTGCTTCGCCGCGTGCGGCTGCGGCGGTAACGATGCACTTGGAGATTTTTTTGCGGTTCGATGGCAGGTCGAACATTGGGTCAAGCATAATGCTCTCGAAAATTGCCCGCAGTGCACGTGCGCCGGTGTTGCGTACAATGGCGCGCTTGGCGATTTCATACAGCGCTTCTTTTTCGAATTCGAGCGCACAGCCTTCCATCTCGAAGAATTTCTGATACTGCTTTACCAGCGCGTTGCGCGGCTCAAGCATAATTTTAATCAGATCGTCTTCTGTCAGTGGCCGGAGCGCGCAGATGATTGGCAGTCGCCCGAGGAATTCGGGGATGATGCCGAATTCGATGAGATCTTCGATTTCGACCTTTTCGAGCAGCGCGCCTAGTTCTTCGGCCTCGCCTAGTGGGTTTTCGCCGGGCTTGAAGCCGATAAGTTTTTTGCCGATGCGACGTGAGATAATTTCCTTGAGGCCGGTGAATGTGCCGCTGCAGACGAACAGGATGTTGGTCGTGTCGACTTGAATATAGGCCTGCTCGGGGTGTTTGCGTCCGCCCTGCGGCGGTACGTTGGAGACAGTGCCTTCGAGCATCTTGAGCAGCGACTGCTGTACGCCTTCGCCGGAAACGTCGCGCGTGATGGAGACGTTTTGGTTTGTCTTGCCGATCTTGTCGACTTCATCGATGAAGAGGATGCCCTGCTGTGCGCGTGGCACATCAAAGTTGGCGGCCTGCAGAAGGCGCAACAGTAGGTTCTCTACGTCTTCGCCGACATAGCCTGCCTCGGTCAGTGTGGTTGCGTCGCCTATCGCGAAGGGTACGTCGAGGACGCGAGCCAGTGTGCGTGCGATCAGGGTCTTGCCGCTGCCTGTCGGGCCGATCAGGAGAATATTGCTTTTTTCTATCTCGACGTCGGAAGTATCCACGTTGCCGAGGAAGCGTTTGAAGTGGTTGTATACTGCGACCGAAAGGGTCTTCTTGGCTGAGTCCTGCCCAATAACGTATTCGTCGAGAGAGGCAACGATACGCGCTGGCGTAACGAGGTCTTCGAGGCATGCGGGCGGAGGGGCCTTATGATGCGCAGTTTCCTCGGCGAGGATCGCGTTGCAAAGTTCGATACACTCGTTACAGATATAGTGTCCGGGCAGACCGGATATGAGCCTGCCGACATCTTTGGCGTCGCGGCCACAGAAACTACAGCGCTCTGGCCGTTTGGGCGGCCCCTCGTTTTGCTTCTTGGTCATGGCTTAGTCTTCCTGAGCCTTGCCTTCGTCGCGAACGGAGGCGAGCACTTCGTCGATCAAGCCATATTCTTTGGCCTGTTCGGATGACATATAGAAATCGCGGTCGGAATCTTTTTCGATCTGTTCTATTGCGCGACCGGTCTGTTCGTGGAAAATCTGGATGAGTTTCTTTTTTGTTTTTTTGATTTCATCGGCCTGGATGACGATGTCGCTGGCAGTGCCTTGTGCGCCGCCCCAGGGCTGGTGTATCATGATGCGCGCGTTGGGCAGAGCGTGGCGCTTGCCTTTTTCGCCTGCGCCCAGCAAAACCGCGCCCATGCTTGCGGCCATGCCGATGCAGTAGGTTGCAACATCGCATTCGACGAACTTCATCGTGTCGTATATAGCTAGTCCCGCCGAAACCGAACCGCCGGGCGAGTTGATGTAGAGATTGATGTCGTCTTTTTTGCTTTCGCTTTGCAGGTACAGCAATTGCGCGACGACGACGTTAGCAACGTGGTCGTCAATGGCGCTACCGAGGAAGACGATGCGATCCTTGAGCAGACGCGAATAAATATCGAAGTAGCGCTCGGAATGCCCGCTTTTTTCCACGACCATCGGTATTACTGACATTGCGTTCTCCTTGATTATGTTGAAAAGAAGTGAAATGTGTTTTTGTTATTTCGCTTCTTCTACTTCGGCTTTTTCGATTATGAAATCGATAGTTTTTTTCTCGCGCATGTCGAGACGCAGTTCGTTGATCGCGCCGGTTTCTTCGTAGAGGGCGGCCATCTCTTCTGCGGATTTGCCGTACATGCCTGCGATTCTGCCGAGTTCGCGCACGATCTCGTCTTCGATCACATATATCTTTTCTATATCTGCGATGTGGCGCAGAGTAAAGTAGGCCTTGAGCATCTTGCGCGCGTTTTCTTCTGCGGTCTCGTCCTCCTTGCGGATTTCTTCCATTGCTTTTTCGACGACGGCGGGCTCCATGCCGTGGCGCTCCATCTCGATGCGGCGGCGGTGGAAGTAGGCTTCGACCTGGCTTTTGACGAGGTCTTCTGGCAGGTCGAAATCGACGGCGGCGATTAGTTGTTCACGCACTTGTTCGGCGAGGTTGTTTTCGGCAGCGTTTTGCTTTTGCTTCTCGAGCATCTTGCCGGTTTCCTCGCGGAGTTCTTTTATGTCATCGTAATCGAGCTGCTTGGCCCATTCATCGTTGAGTTCGGGCAGGTGCTCTTCTTTGATATCTTTGATTTTGATTTTGAGAGTTGCTTCTTTGCCGCGGCATTCTTCCTCGCGGAAGTTGTCGGGCAGAGTCAGGGTTGTTTCGACGTCCTCATCGCTTTTTTTGCCTTTGAGGATTTTTGTGAGTTCGCCGACCTTGAGGCCGAAGAAGGATTCGCCGGCGACGACGAGTTGTGCGTCCTTGGTGTCGCGCAACGATTTGCCTTCGCATTCAAGCACGAAGTCC
>CAYSUZ010000230.1:0-3547 GCA_964434335.1 uncultured Planctomycetota bacterium
TCACACAACCCCATCCATCCCAAATCCCGCACAACGCAAACCTCAACAGGCATAATCAATCCGCAGATTCCCTTTTAGTTGCTCTTGTCGCTGAGGAGTCTGCCTTCATAATTCACAAACCCTTCATAAAGAACAACGATTACGCAGATTGCTTGTACTCTAAATCAATTGCAATGTTTTGATGCAAACTTGCCCGCCCCGACTGCTCTTTGCAGCCATCGAAAAAAACCTTGTCATATGTTCCCGCACGATGTATCCTTCACTCGTACGGAATTTAATGGTGTATTATCGGTGTCAATAAACACATGAGACGGCATGCGGAAAAACAATCATGCCGACCTAGTAGGCAAAATGCTATGAAACATAAAATTACGCTTCCTAAAAAATCCTCAAATGATAACGATTCTCTGTTGGCAACGCAGGGTATCTTTTTCCCATCGGGACACAAGCCCATAGATGAAAAGTTCTCTACATCCGCCGAAATTGTATTTGAACAGGGAAACGCGCTTGATATATTAAGGGAATGCCCTAGCGGCTTTGCCAAGTTAATCATAACATCCCCTCCCTACAATGTCGGGAAAGAATACGAATCACAGGTTAATCTTGACAAATACATTCAGAACCTCCACCCAATCTTAGAACAAATTGTCCGTGTGCTTTCGAATAACGGTTCTTTATGCTGGCAAGTTGGCAACTATGTTAAAGACAGCGAAGTTTTTCCTCTAGACATTTTTTTCTATCCACTTTTTAAAAAAATGGGGTTACATCTCCGTAATCGTATCATATGGACCTTTAATCACGGATTACATTGTTCGGTAAGATTTTCAGGGCGCTATGAAACCTTATTGTGGTTTACAAAAACGTCCAAATACACATTTAATCTCGATCCCGTTCGTGTGCCATCCAAATATCCCGGCAAAACCCATTTCCGTCCAGGCCCTAAATATGGCTTGCCATCCGGCAACCCACTAGGCAAGAATCCAAGTGATATTTGGCGTCTCATGGCCCATGACTGGGAAACGGGTCTTTGGAATATACCTAATGTCAAAGCCAATCATCCTGAAAAGACAATTCATCCTTGCCAATTCCCAATAGAACTTGTCGAACGTTGCGTTTTGGCCATGACAGATAAGAATGACTGGGTACTCGACCCTTTTAGCGGTGCTGGTTCGGCTATGCTCGCTGCTGTTATGCATAATCGTCGTGCAATGGGTTGCGAACAAGAATACACTTATATTGAAGAAGCCAAGCGTCGCATGTCGCTTCTTTTTTCAGGCCAACTTCCATATAGGCCTTTGGGGAAACCTATTCATCAGCCAACGGGAAGAGAAAAGGTTTCCAAAATCCCAAACCTGTGGTCACAGGAGCAAGAGGACAAATGATCATTGCTGGCATATATTCTTTCAATAACGGGCAGGAAGTCGTATCGACCAAATACCCGGCTCTTCTCGATGAAGTTAAAAGTGCTATTGCCGCAGTGGATGCGGAATCTTGCCGCACAAAACAGAGCAAAGAGAAAACAATGCTAGGACGACTTCTTTATTCACCAGTGGAACTCAATAAATGCTTCAAAGAAAATTTTTATTCTCGGAAATGGCAATCGTTCAGAGTTCCATGTGATTATCCTACAGAATACTATGTTGAGGGTTACCAGCCAAAAAACTTGAAAAGTGGTGCCTTCCGTGAGATTGATTTTGTGAAAGAGAAACTCGGGATTGAGGTACAATTTGGTAAATATGCGTTTATGGTTTATAACGTGGCAGCCAAAATGACAATATTTAGAAATCTTTCATATATCGATACCGGAATTGAGATAGTTCCCGTAAAGGCCCTCGCAAACAGCATGAGTTCAGGTGTAAGTTACTTTGAACAGTTTGTCTGGGATTTGGAAAAACGCGGCATTTCCAATATTGACGTTCCCGTCCTAATATTGGGCATAGACATTTAAACCATTAATTACGCATCTATATATTCGGTTACTTGTGTATGTCCACTGAACCTGAAAACCGTGATGACGTTACGGAAACCCCTTCGAGGGTCGCCCGCGAGGGCCTAGGGTTTAGGGCGTTTTTTTTGGCATCAGTGTTTATTCGCGTCCCTTCGTGGTTCCCGCCTCTGGTTTTCTCTGCGTCCTCTGCGCCTCTGCGGTGCATAGTTTGCCATAATATATGGAGGAAGGATTTATTCGGTAAAAGGAAAAAATGGCTACTAAAACCAGACGCACCGACGAGGAAATACTCGCGCTGGTCGCCGAGACCGCACGAAAACTCGGCCTGCGCTCGCTGTCCATCAACCAGTTCCGCCGCGCCACCGGCCTCGACCCCAGCCTCGTCAAAAAACGCTTCGGCTCGTGGAATCGCGCCGTCGCCCGCGCGGGCCTCACCCCGCGTCCGCCGCACAAACGCCTGCGCAACGACCACCTCGACGGCATCTATCGCAAATGCCGCACGCAACCCCAACGCGCACAACACGACAGCATGGCGCTGGGGCGGCTGCTCGGCCACGAAGCGATGATGTTCGAGCCAACGTCGGAGTCGGGCGTGATCCTGCTGTTCGGCGCGCTCGCCGCGCATCTGGGCTTCCGCGCCATCAAGCTCGACCGCGGCTTCCCCGACATGATCGCGTGGCGACGCATGCCCCAGACCGAACGCTGGGAGCAGGTGAGGGTGGAATTTGAACTGCGCTCGGCCAACTACCGCGCGCACCGGCATCCGATGCCCGGCGACAGCAAAGCACCCGCCGACCTCATCATCTGCTGGCAGCACAACTGGCCGGCCTGCCCCATCGAAGTCATAGAACTCTCCGCCATTGTTGCATGAGGGATCCTTCGACGAAAAAACGTGCCCGGCCCTAAAAAACTATTCTTCGACAGAGTGCTGTCTCTCAAGGAATAAAGGGCCGCCATTGTTGCATGAGGGCTCCCATTGCCAATGTGATTTACCCGGCCCTGATTATCTTCCTTCAACTCATTGCTACCCCTCAAGGAATAAAGGGCCGCCATTGTTGCGTGAGGGATCCCATTGCCAATGTGATTTACCCGGCCCGCCGAAGAAAAACCATTGATCGGGCTAGGGACACATCCCTTCGTTGCGCGGCCTTGCGGCCTGCTTCCGAAGGAGGAAGTGTCCCGTCGCAGCGACTCCGCGACCGGGTGCAGGCTCAGCCAATAAAAAACACCTACCACGCAACACGCCTACAAGATTTGCCAGTGAGTGCAAGCAAGCGTCCTTTTCGCGCAGGCGAAAAGCAGCGATGCGGTTATTGAAATGAGTGGCGACTCCCCTATTGCCTCCAGGCGTTGCCTGAGCCTAGCAAACCGCTAACAACAAAACACGCCCCAAGAATTGTAAGCAATCAGAAAGCGAGCGCCCTTTGTCCCAAAGCAGCGAAGCGGTTATTGAAATGAGTGGCGACTCCCCCTATTGCCTCCAGGCGTTGCCTGGGCTCAGCCTGCGAGGGCAAAAACCGCTAACAACAAAACACGCCTACAAGATTTGCTAGTGAGTGCAAGCAAGCGTCCTTTTCGCGCAGGCGAAAAGCAGCGAAG
>CAYSUZ010000231.1:0-3500 GCA_964434335.1 uncultured Planctomycetota bacterium
CCTTGTCTTCAATCTCTGTCATTACGGCTTCGTAGTCGGCGAGGTTATGGCCAGAGGTGTCCTGTGCGATGATGTCGGCCTTGGTTCCGCGCAGACGGTCGCTTATCCCTAAGCCGAATCCGTCCAGGACGGAAAATACGACGATAAAGACCATTACCGTTACGGCCATTCCTCCTGCCGAGAGCAGCATAAGCGCACGTTTGCGAAGGTATTTTGATATGAGGAAGTACTTAAGCATTTTATTCTTCGTATAATTGGATAGTGCGATTTTACCAGAGCGTGGCCTGTGTGCAACAGCAATGCCTATTTTTTTGCTACGACGATGAAGCCGTTGGAACGAAAACGTGCGAACGGTGAGGACGGAATCAGGTCGTTGCGCGAGCGATTAATGAAAAATATTTCTTCTAGTTTCATCCCCCCGGCTCGCATCAAAGCGCGTATCTCTGGTATGGAAAAGAGATGCAGGCGCAGATTGGATATGCCGCGATAGAGGTTGAAAAATTTGTCGCCGATCTCGTAGCCGGGCGCGAAGATGCCGCGCAGATAGCTGCCGATAAGCCACGGCAGGGTCTCGCGGCTGAAGAAATCGTAAAAACGGTTGTGAAAATGTGTCACGAGTATTCCGCCGTGCGCTAGTTTTTTGCGCGCCTGCCGTATCGCTGCGATTCGTCCCGCCTTGCGCAGCATTCCTAGCGTGCTAAACATGCAGATCGCGTAATCGTAGTAGTTGTCGGGCAGGGCCGTCATCTCGGTCATGTCAACGCGTTCGAGGCGGGCGCGGAGGTTGTGCGCATCGAGTTTCCGGCGCGTTATGTTAATCATCTCTTGTGAGAGGTCTACACCGGTGACTTCGTGGTTCTTTTGAGCGAATTGCACAATGTGGCGTCCGGTGCCGCAACCCATGTCGAGCAGGCGTCCGGGTTTTTCGATGATTTTGTCCAGGATGAGTCCGTCGAGTCGGAAGAGTTCGCTTTTGGCAAAGTATTCGTCGTAATTCAATGCTACGTCTTTGCTCGACACATATCGCCACAGCGATGTTTCGATGTTGTCTCTTGCTTTTTTTGCCTTTTCGTTATGCGTGTGCATTCAGTGTTTTAGGCCTTTTGCCCGATGTCAGTGCGCCTGTTGATAAGGATAATTTGTGAGAACCAATACGATGATCAGAGGAATAGCGTTGTAGAGCAACGCGATGGAAAAATCTATCCAGAGTTTGTGGCGGATCATGCCGTAGACCGCGATGCCAATGCCCGCCAAATTAAGCGCTATCATCGCAACCACGATAATGATCGCCATGTTGTACAGGCTGGACTGGGAGATTGGGATGATCATCGATGCAAGCGCGAAAAAATAGCCTATGCAGGCGAGCTTGCTTATCTTGATTGAGAGCATAGCCAGCGAGTGATATCGTCCGCCAGTGTTGGCGGGGGCGGAGTTTTTTGTTTTTTTCCCCTCGTTCATTCCGTTGGCTCTTTGGTTACGAAGCGAATTGATTATAGACGCATTCGGGCTGGAAATCAAGCAGGGCGATGCAGGTTTGGCGGAAAGATTTGTGCGTGTTTGTTGGCGGGTATTAGGATAGACGGCTACTATGGAATTGTCCGGCTTGCTTCGATTATCATCATTGCATGCCGGTATGACAGACATCTCCGGCGCTTGTGGCTTGCGCCGGATGCGAATATTGCTTATGTGTTTGTTTTGCTTTTGATTGTCGGGTTAAATTTGGCCGGGCTCACCAACCATCGACATCGAGTCTTCCAGCATGCTTTCTGCATACGTAGGGATGCGGATGCGCAGGATTTCCTGGAGTTTCGATTTCGCGCGATACAGTCGACTGCGTATTGTGGCAACCGAGACGTTGAGCATCTCCGACATCTCGTCGTAGGTCATGTCTTCCATATATTTGAGCAGGATCACGTCTTTGTAGCGGGCGTTTATGCTGTCGAGTGCGCCCACAACGATCCCGGCGATTTCGCGTAGACCTACCTTGTCCGATGCTGTTTCGTCACAGCCGCGGATAGCCAAGTATTTCGGGTCGTTAATATCCACGTCCTCGATTGATTCCATGTTATGACGACGCGTAATCCAGTTGCGGCTGGTTGTACGGGCGATCTGCATCAGCCACGAGCGGAACTTGTCTGGCTCGTCGAGTTGATGGATGTTTTCCAGCGCCTTGAGGAACACCTCTTGCACCAAGTCGCGGGTTTCTTCCTGACGGTGAGTATGGTGAAATATTATCACGTTGACAAGTCGGGTGTAGCTGTTGATCAGCCCGGCAAATGCCTTCTGATCGCCTCCTTGTGCATTACGTACTAATTCGATATCTTCTGATTTCATTTGAATCATAATCAAACCTCTACATGAGCAATAATATGGCGATAAACTGAATTTATATGTGCCGCTTGGAATCTTCCTGCTCGATTCTTTCCATGATTTTGCGTTTCATCTCAGCTTTTTCTTCCGAGGTTAGTCCGCCATCGAATGCGGAAAACATCGGCATAGAATCGTCGGATTTGTTTTTCATGTTTTTGTCCCTCATTGGGTTTTTTCTTGCTGGGTCGTGGTGCTTGTCAAACATTGCTCGCTCCTTGTTGATTGGCTATTTTCGAATTTTCTTTTCTGCTTTGCATTGGTGTTTCTGTTAATAAGTCACCGCTGGGGGCCTGTGAGTGCAGAAGAAAATTATCACTCGAAAACAACACCTGCTTTTTCGTCGTATTTGCCTAGGCAGTAAGATGTTAGGTGCTTATGATAGGGTGGCGGGATAATGAGGGGATGTGTAAAGCTTCCTTTGCACAATCTTGGTATTAAACGTGATTTTGGGGCAAAAATGCTGGATAACGCCGAAATTGCGGCCCTCGTTCTTGACACAGCAGGGTTACTATCGTAATCTTGTCGAATTGACAATTCTCCAAGCTTGACGAGCGATGCCATGCGATCAATTTATGCGACAGCGTTGATTACTTTCAAAGAATGTGTGCGTGACCCTGCGTACATTATTATCCTGCTGGTATTTATTGCACTGATTATTCTCGGTTCCTCCCTGGCAATCTTTAGCCTTAGTCGTCAGAACGAGATGGTCTGCGAGATGGGACTTTCATCGTTGATGCTTGGCGGGTTGGTTATTGTGCTGGTTGTGGGAGCGGGTACGATAATTGAAGATCGCCGCGCGCACACTGCGTTGCCGACTCTGGCCAAGCCTGTCTCTCGAAAACGCCTTGTGGTCGGGAAGTATTTTGGTATAATGGCGGGTGTCGCGCTTGCGATGACGCTATTGTGGATTGTTGTTGTGTGTACTGTTTGGAGCAAAAACGGAACCGAAGCAATGACCGGCGGCGAAGAGAGCGCGACGGTGTTTCTGGTTGAGATTGCCAAGGCTGGCGTGCTTAATTTATTCGAGATCGCATTATTGGGTGCGATTTCTGTGGCGCTGGCATTGTTCGTCTCGCGGCTTGTTGTTATCGGCCTGAGTCTGGGGCTGATGTTAGCGGGGCATCTCGTTG
>CAYSUZ010000232.1:0-3467 GCA_964434335.1 uncultured Planctomycetota bacterium
ACCGATATTAAAGACAGTGATCGGAGTAATTGATGAACAAACAGTTGAAGTCTTTGCTGGAATTGCAGAAACTCAATGACGCCATTTTTGAACATCGCAAAGACATTGATGCCCTGAATACGTCGATAAAAAATCAGAGAGACGTTTTGGAACAGGAGCGCCGAGACGTCGAAGCGATTAAGGCCGAGACGATCGATATAAGAAAAGAACAAGATAAACGCGAACTCGATCTCAACGCTAACGAAGCAGACATTACCAAACTCCTCGTTCAACTCAATTCCGCAAAGACCAATGAAGAATATTCCGCACTTACCCGCCGCATAGAAGAAGAACGCCGCCAGGACTCCAGCATCGAAGATGAGATTATACTCCTGATGGAGCGCACCGATCAAGTCAAGGCAAAGGCTGTTGAACTCATAGAAGATATCGATGTGCGTGGGAAAGAGCTGGATGTTTTCGAGAGCGAAGCCAAAGACAAGATCGCACAGTACGAGGCGCAGATAGAGACTCTGCTCAGACAAAGTGTTGAACTCGAAAGTAGAATCGACCCGGATAGTCTGTCGCTGTACAAAAAGGTTTTCGAAAAACACGGTGGCGACGCGCTCGCACCAGCCGACACTATTTCCTTGGCCTGCGGTGGCTGCAATATGCATATTACGCGCGAGACGATCAACAATGTGATTGGGGGCAACGGGATATTTTTCTGCAAGTCCTGCAATCGCATTCTCTACGTACCGGAAATCGTGCAGTAATTTGCCGCGTCGGGGCCAGCGATGAAAATTCAAAACGTGGCCAAGGAGCAGTACTTTGATAGACTGCGCCCGCATCTAACCAACATGCAACTCTGCGTTTCCCGTCCAACCTCACACAAATATCATTTCCAATTTCTTGTAACCTGCGCTGGTGGCGAATGTATGGTGCAGATTTTCGAGAGCAAAAAAGGCACCCACGCTCGCATACTTAACGATATAGGTAATTGTGGCGATGATGTTCGGGCGGCTATCGGGCGGATGCTGGGAGTTTCGGTCGAGGCTGCGAAGGTGCAAAAACCAAAGAATGATCTCGAAGGGATTTCGCTGATTGGCACCGATGAGTCTGGCAAGGGCGATTATTTTGGGCCGCTGGTGGTGGCGGGAGTTTATCTGCCTGCGGAATCGCTGGAGGATATGGAAAAGATTGGCGTGCGCGATTCGAAAAAGCTCACCGATAAAAGGGCGAGGACGCTGGCGGAATATATTGAATCGAAATTCGAGACCGAAATCGTGGTGCTTATGCCGCAACGCTACAACGAGATGCACACACGGATCGGAAATGTAAACAACATGTTGGGCTGGGCGCATGCGCGAGTGATCGAGAATCTTCTCGAAAGGGTGGACTGCAAGCGCGCACTTACCGACCAATTCGGCAACCGCTCGTTTGTCGAGCGTGAACTGATGGAGCGCGGTCGCAACATCGTGCTTGACCAGATGCCACGTGCCGAGGCGATTCCGGCGGTGGCAGCGGCTTCGATCGTAGCAAGAGCAAGGTTTCTCGACGAGCTGGAAGCTCTTTCTTCAAAATGCGGAACGACTTTGCCAAAAGGCGCTTCTTCGCGCGTTGACGCGATTGGTCGAGAGTTTGTAAAATCCTTCGGGATTGAGGAACTTGCAAATGTTGCGAAATTCCATTTCAAAAACACATCCCGTATCGTCTGATACGCTGCAACCGTCACCCGCCGGATTCGCACGGCACTATTACCCCGAGGAGGGTAATGTTCTTTTCCCTTGATGGCTTATTGATCAGTTTGTTTATTCTGTTTCGTTTATCTCGTTTTTTTCCGTCATGGTTTGAACTGATGCTTTGTTTGTTCGCTTTCGCGTGAACAGGTCGTAAAGGATAGGCAGTACGAACAGGGTCAGAATGCCCGAAACCAGAATACCTCCGGCGCTTGCCATACCGACGCCGTTGCGCATTTCGGCGCCGATGCCTTGTCCCAGAGCCAGCGGCAACATGCCGAGAACTGCTGCAATTGTAATCATAATAATTGGGCGGAAGCGTTCGCACGTAGCAGTTATCATTGCCTTGTGTTTGGGCACGCCCTCGGCCACGTGTACGTTGAATTGATCCATGATGAGAATGGCATTGTTGACCACGATACCGATCATCATCACGATGCCCATGATCGCAAACATGTCGAGATCCATCCCGGCCAGCGCGAGCGCCCACATGACGCCGATGAGAGCAAGCGGAATTGTAATCAGAATCAGCCAGGGCTGTTTGAACGATTCCAGAATTGCGGCCAGCGTGAGAATTACGAGTACGACCGCTATTAGAAGAGCCTCGGAGAATCCGGCGTTGGCCTCGGCCATGGTCTCGTATAGGCCGGAGAATGTGTATTGATATCCCGGAGGGAGATCAGCTTCTTGATCAACGGCCTGAGATAGTTTGTCTACGGCGGTTCCCAGCGGCAGGTTTTCGTCAAGGGTGGCGTAGATTTTTGCTATTCTTTGTTTGTTTTTACGGATGATCTGGATGGGCGCGCTGCCGGATTTGATATCGGCGAAATTGTCCAGCCGTACGGGATGTCCCGGTTCGCCGGGCATTTGATAAGCAGCGATCTGTTTTCTGCCCGGTTGTTCTTTGAATTTAACGATGATATCGTAATTGCGATCGCCTCGTGTGAAGTTGCCTGCTTCGAGGCCTTCGATGTTGCCGCGCAGGGTAAGGCCGAGACCGCGGGCCGACATGCGAAGATCGCTTAGGATGTCTCGCTTGGGGGTTATGCGCAGTTCGGGTTTGCCTGCGCGTACTGTGCTGTCGATATCTTCGAATCCGTCGATATTGCGAGCGAGTGCTACGCTCTTTTCGGCCAATAAATCCAACGTTGGCAGGTCTTCGCCAGATATTTCCATTTCCACCGGTGTGCTTTGCCCGCCAACGATAGATGTTACTGTTGCCGTAGAAATTGGTTCAGGCAGATCCGCTACCAGTTGCCGAATTTGTTTTAGCAGCTCTGTGGCGGTCATATCCCTTTTGGTACGGTCGTTGAAACAAAGGAGCATTTGCGCCAGGTAAACGCCTTCGGATGCCTGGCCGATAGTCCCCTGTACGCGTCCTGTCGTGGTAAGAATGTGTTCCAGGTGGGGCAGGCTTTTTAAGCCCTCCTCAGCCATCCTTATCGCTTTCTGGGTGTGTTCTATATTGTATTGCGTGGGGTATTCGAGTTTCACGTAAAATTCGCCTCGGTCAGTGTCGGCAACAAATCCGAATCCCACGTCGCGGCTCAAGGCGTGTGCAAACATTGCAACAACCAGAACCATTACACCTATTGCCGCCCAGCGATGGCGTTCGTTGAACTGAAGCACCGACCTGAAGACTCCTATAACCCAATCGAAACCTTTGTTCCAGCCTGTTTCCATTCTTCCCAGCAAGCCGCGTTGCTCGCCTTTGCGCGGTTTTAGCAACAACGCGCACAACATCGGCGTTAG
>CAYSUZ010000233.1:0-3460 GCA_964434335.1 uncultured Planctomycetota bacterium
CTTTTTTGCCGATCAATTTTTTATAGCGTTCGTCTTCGGGATTAACCGCCAGCGCGACATCGGCCAAGATAGTCTCGGGCCGCGTCGTGGCAATGATGATGTGGCCGTCGCCGTCGACAAGGGGATATTTGACGTACCACAGGGAGCCTTGCTGGTCTTTGCGGTCGACTTCGACTTCGGAGAGCGTCGTGCCGCAGACCGGACACCAGTTGACGATATCTTTGGCTTTGTAGATGAGGCCTTTTTCGTAGAGGCGCACAAAGACTTCGCGCACGGCGCGCGAGAGACCCTCGTCAAGCGTAAAGCGCTCGCGCTCCCAGTCGCACGAGCAGCCAAGCCTGCGCAGCTGCTGTGTAATCGTGCCGCCGTATTGTTTTTTCCAGTCCCAGACTTCTTTGATGAACGCGTCGCGTCCGAGATCGTGCTTGGTCTTGCCCTGTTTGTGAAGTTTTTCTTTGACCTTCATCTCAGTGGCGATACCCGCGTGGTCGCAGCCCGGCACCCACAGTGCATCGTAACCACACATGCGACGGTAGCGGATAATAATGTCCTGCAGGGTCATATTCATGCCGTGACCCATGTGCAATATACCGGTGACGTTGGGCGGCGGGATGGCTATGCAATAGCTGCCCTTGCTTTTATTGCCGCCGTCGGGTTTGAAATATTTGCTGTCCTCCCAAATGGAGTACCAGCGCGATTCAATGTCCTCGGGGTTGTATCGTGTGGGTATATCCATTTTTGATTCAACGCTCCGTTTGCAACACGACCGCAATGCGGTTCGTATAAAGGCAATGGGACACACGCACTCCAGTGCCTGTGCCCCGTTTTGTGATTATGTCATATCGGTTATTTCGCCGGTTCTCTGAGTCCGACAAAGTTCCGCAAGCTGCCGGCTTCGCCTGTTTCGGCAACCTTGAGCAGTCTTTCGAACACATCGGTTATCTGGGTGTTGGCGATATCTCTGCCGCCGAGACCGTAGATGAAGTTGAGAATCGGAGTCTTGAGATCGTAGAGCGCCGAGCGAACTTCGAGCCACGCCGGGCCGCCTTCGGCTCCGAACGCGATCGAGCGATCCATCACGGCAACTGCCTTGACGTTTTTGAGCGCTTCGACAACGGCCTTGAACGGGAACGGACGGAAGAGGCGGAGTTTGACGAGTCCGGCTTTTTTGCCCTGATCGCGCATCATGTTGACGGCTTCTTTTGTCGTGCCCGCCGAGGAACCGAGCGTAACGATCGCTACTTCGGCGTCGTCCATCATATATTCTTCGATAAAGCCGTATGTTCTTCCCGTGATCTTTCCGTATTCTTCGCCGATCTGTTTGATAATCTCGAAGGCGTTGTCCAGCCCTTCGATCTGCTGGCGCTTGTGTTCGAAGTAATGCGGCGGCAGGTCAAGCGGGCCAACGGTCATCGGGTTTTTTTTGTCGAGCAGGTAGTGTTCGGGCTTGTATTCGCCGACGAATTTTTTGACTTCATCGTCGGGGATCACGTTGAGCACTTCCATCGTGTGACTAAGGATGAAGCCGTCGAGCGTAACCATGGTCGGCGTCAAAACGTCCTTGTGCTCGGCGATGCGGAAGGCCTGGATGGTGTTGTCGTAGGCTTCCTGCGCGCTTTCGGAAAATATCTGTATCCAACCTGCGTCGCGTGCGCCCATGCTGTCGGAGTGGTCGCAGTGAATGTTGATAGGTGCGCTGAGCGCGCGATTGACCAGCGGCATAACGATGGGCAGCCTGCACGATGCGGCGACGTAGAGTATCTCCCACATCAGTGCCATGCCCGCCGAAGACGTAGCCGTGATGGCCCTTGCTCCGGCTGCGCTTGCGCCGACTGTGGCGCTCATCGCGGAGTGTTCGGACTCGGTGCAGACCAGTTCGGTGTCAACGAGGCCGTCGGCATGAAATTCGGCGAACTTCATCATCATTTCGGTCTGAGGCGTAATCGGATAAACTGCTGCGACGTCAGGATTGACCTGTCTGAGTGCTTCGGCCACAGCGTCGTTTCCGGTGAGCGCTATTTTGCTAACTTCGGTGATTGGCATGTTGTACTCCGTCATGAATTAAGAGTCTGGAATTCCCGGAAAAGCGATATGCTACGAGAAAATCGCGCGATGTCAAGACAAAAGCTATGCTCATTCTAATCCGAAAAAACCAGGAGATTCCGTAAATCTAAAATGCATTTCCCCTCATCTATGATCCGCTGGAATTGGAAAAGAGGAAATATTCCGAATCCCATCAATCAAAAATCCGATAACTACTTGCGTTAAGCATTTGCAATTGTATAATACGCGCCTATACAATCTACATGAGGTATTGCGGTCTATTGATACAACTTCTGGTTTTCGGCTTTTTGAAGGCGAGCAGGTTGGTGTGATCCCGTAAAATCATGTGACAAATAACAGGCAGGAACTGATGAAGGATAACCTATTAACCCCTAAAGGCAAAGTAGATTGGATCGACTCCGCTAAGGGAATCGCAATGCTGTTAGTGATACTTGGACACACGTCCGCCCTTGAGGGGTCGGAGAAATATGTTTACTCCTTCCACATGCCGATGTTCTTCCTGTTATCAGGCTACGTCACAGGCCTGAAAAAACCAACGGGATTCCTAGAGTTCCTCAAAAAAAAGTCAAGGGCTATTCTTATCCCCTATTGTGTCTTTTATGGCATCATCTATGTGTATTTTTTCTTCATCGGAAGCAGATTCGGTGAAACAAGCGGCCTGGACCTGTGGCTTCCCATCAAAGGATTCTTTTACGCTTCTGGGGACAACCTCAAAGATCTTTTCCGACCGATGTGGTTTCTTACTTGTCTGTTTGTCGTATCAACCGGTTTTTTCTGGATTCGCAAGGTTGGCAATAGGATAGGTATAATGGTGCTCTTGGTCTCATGCTCGATACTGGGATATCTCACCAGCCTACATCTCAAACCTTTCTTCCGGCCTCCCTGGCATATGGACACCGCTCTTACAGCCGTAGTCTTTTTTGGCGCCGGCTGCCTTCTGGCGGAAAAGGGCATCGAACCCAAAAAGTTCCGTACTGCCAGTAAACTGATCCTGATATCAATCTTAATTGCCACTAATATCTTCGTGGCGAGCCTCAACGGAGGCCCCACGCTCCTGTCTAATTACTTCGGCAACTATTTCTATTTTTACATTGCGGCGTTCGCCGGGATATTCGGTTACACGCTTCTGGCGGATCGGATTAAATTTTTTAAGCCACTGCACTGGGTGGGCAAGAATTCTTTAGGCATCTTCGCAGTTCATCTAATGGCACTTGGTATAATACGTTGGATATTCACAACCGCCTTAGGACTGAGGCATTCTGTCACACACAATCCCACGCTATGGGGAATCGGTTTTACTATTGCCATCGTTTTGGCGTCAACACCGGCAATTTATGTCTTTAATACATACTTCCCATTCATGGTAGGTAAAAAGGCCGTACGCAAGGTTAAAAGT
>CAYSUZ010000234.1:0-3452 GCA_964434335.1 uncultured Planctomycetota bacterium
CCGCTTGGGGTCATCCTAGCGGCGAGTGTGGGTGTTTTGTCCGTTTTGCTCATTGATCATGCGCCGAAAAAGAATTTGCGAAAGCGCGATGCTTCGCCGTGTTGGACGGTTGTTAGTTTTTGTTCGATGGCATCGCGGATGTCGTCGGTACTCTGTGCTTCGACGAGAGTTGTGGCTGCGCCGATTTCGGAGACGGTATGTGCGTCGCTGCCGCCAAGCACGGCGAGGTTATGTTTTTTTGCAAAACGCTCGATTTGTTTCTGCGCCTGCTCGACTGTCAATCCACCGTCCATTTGGTGGCGGCCATTGCAGGACTCGATTGCATCGAAATGCTCCAGCAAGTGTTTCTGGCCCGGCAGTTCGCTGAAGTAGGGGTGTGGCAGCACGATTAGCGCGCCCTGACGCCTCATTTCCAAAATCACCTCCAGCGGCTCGGTCGTGTTGATAGGCCGAGTTACGAACAGCCCCAAAATGTCGCCGAACGCGGTCATGATTTCCATCCCCGGGATTATCACAAGACCATGGCGTTCTTTTTCGGGCAGACCCATAGCCTCGTATCCGCCAGCGGGCGTGCCGTGGTCGACGATTGCTACACCGTCCAGACCGATTTCCTTTGCATGGCAAAGAATGGCCGCGACTGTGCTATGCGAATCGAAAGAGTGATTCGAGTGTATGTGAAAATCGATTTCCATCGTTGCGTTATTTGCTGTTTTTTTTCGGGAAAAGTTTTTCTATATCTCTGATGTTTGTCTCTCCGTCGCGCAGCTTGCCGATGAAACTCAAGCGTCTTGTAGCTCTGATGGCAGGCGTGTTGAGCGGATCGCCGATATAGACTAGCCTCCATGTGCGCCAGAACGGGCGGCCGACGCGCCTGCGAAACGCCATGCCTAGTGGTTCTTTTTCCAGGATTGATGTTATGTATTCGCGGGGCATGCGGAAGGCGCTCAGGAACGGCTCGTACGTGGATCCATAATAGATGTAAGCTCCGGCACTGATCCATTTGCCTGCGATTGTCTTTATGCTGTATGGGTTGGCTGCCGAAAAACTATGGGTCATGTGTATGATGGCCGGAATGCTTTCGCCGGGCACATCGGCTGTTGTGGCTTTGTCGTTGGCGGTTATCCAGTCCGACGGGCCGCCTGCGGAGTTGATAAAGATCATATTGTATGTGTTGCCTTTGTTGTTGATGGCCCGCCATTTTTCCAGCACGGCGTCTTTGCCGCCGAGGTATTGGACTGTCATCAATCTTGTTGCTTTAAGTTGCTCCGCAGCCTTTTCGCTCGCATAGTGCGAATAACTCCTGCCTTTATAGGCGTCGAAGAACAATGCGTTTTGGGGTTTGAGGAACAGCGAGCACATGGCCATATACTCACTGGTTGTGGTCGTTCCGCCCATCAGCCTGCCGAAATATGCGTAGCGGATATTATTGTCATGCCGAGCGATAAAGTCGTCGGTGCAGTATTTGCGGAAGTCGATATTCGTGAATTGCAGTGGAATTTTGCATGCCAGCGTAACAAAGTCGATATCATCGAAGGCCGCATCGTAGGCGTATCCCCACGCAGCGATTTTGCCAATGATGTCGTGTCGGATTTTTTCGGCGTCTTCATGCTTTATTGTAGATTCGCTTTTCATGCCCGACGAGTAGAAATCTATGAGCTGCCCATGTCCAGCTGCCAGAGCTGCGCCCCCGGCCAGCAGTCCGGGAGACTTAATATCGGCTAATACAATTCCCACCGGAGAGAGTTTTTTTGAGGTGTAGAGTGCCTTGAACTCTTCCGGCCCCGCTTTTTTTACATCCGACCATCTGCGCTCGTCAAACGAGGCCAATACCGCTTTGCGCACAAAATCTTCGGTAAGCGCTTGCTTGACTCTTTTTGTGACCCTGATGATTCGGGCGGGTTGGAAGTCGTTGACAAATTTCGTTATCAATCGCTTGTCAAGGCTTGTTCCGCGGTCGATCATGACTGGGAAAAACCATTGTGCGTCCCATTCGGAAATATATGCCAGGCAAGTCACCGTATCCGGTACTATGTAGAGTACGTTTTTGGTCGCACGCAAAGTTCCCGCGCGATTTTTCATTGCCGTGCCCTTTGTCATAGCCCTGTACATGAAATCGCTGATTGCGCCTATGGCGCTGACTGGCGACGCTTGGGCGAGAAGGTGATAAACATTTTCGGCCTTTTTGTATTCGCCTTTTCCATAGTATTGCGATGCGATGCGATTGAGATAATTCAGTGCAATGCGGTTGTGGGGGAATTTTGACAACAACGTTATGCCGCATTTTATTGCATGATTTTTGTCTTGTGCGAACATTAACATAGCGAAGATATTTTCATAAGCCATTTCGAGCCATTTTGATTTCGGGTATTTTTTGATGAATTTTGCTATTGCGGTCAGCCCTGTTTTCCTGTCTCCGGCATTGAACCGAGCGCGGGCCAGCAGTACTAGCAATGCTTCTTTTTTGTCTTGGGATTTTACTTTGCCGATTGCGGCTTTTATCTGCTTTATCGCATCAGCAGGCTTCATGCTCGAAGCCTTTTTTACGACATCCCAGTATTGCTCATCGCCCTTATAGTGTTTTTTCTGCTCAGGTGCGGCAGCGAGGATTTTTTGCAATGTGGCCAGCGCCTTGTCGGGTTCGGGTTTTTCGGAGTATATTTTGTATAGCGTCTTGAGCGCTTCGAGATCACCGCCCGCGGCTGACGCTTTTGCTTCGAGTTGCGCGATGCTGTTGCCCGCAGCGACGCGCTCTATTACCTCAAGCATTTTTTCTGGATGACCATCCCATTTTGTGGTTTCAATTTTGTTGCCTACACTATCGAAGAAAACTAGCCCGCCTACATATCTGCTGCCTGTTGGGGCGGCCTTCTGGAAGTCTTTATCTCGTGGTTCGGCCTGACAAAGTGTGAATTTTCGGGCTTGCGCGATGAAGCGCTGTGTTTTGATGACCGCACATTCGACTTCCCACGAAGGCGTGTCGTAGCGGGTGCTGACAAAGACCAGCATCGGTCTTTTTTTGGATTTCGTGACCCCCATTGCTGGTTTGAATTTGATATGCCATGTCGGTGGCTTGGGTTTTGGTTGTTTGTTTTCGCCGATGAGATTGCTGTTTGTCGTTGCGAAAAAGATCAACGTCAGTAAGGCGAGGGCAATTTTTATTGTGTGTTTCATCAACATCCTTCCTTGCAGGAGTAGCACTTCTGTTGAGTCTGCTTTATAAGCTCTAAAAGTTTCTGGTAGTTCACCTAAAGTTTTATAGTTCCAAGTCACTGGGCGTAGAGCGTTAACAAATGATAATCCCGCAGTTGATGCAGTTATGTCTTTCTTATATCGTTCATCAGATACAGTGGCCCAGTTAGTGCTACCATGTGTAGTTCTTATGTCAGATGTTCCGTAGCCTATCGTAGTTGTGCTAGCTGAACCAGCCACATCATATCCAAAGGCATTAGACT
>CAYSUZ010000235.1:0-3450 GCA_964434335.1 uncultured Planctomycetota bacterium
TCTCCGGCTATCCCATCGCGATAGTCCCCGGCGACACCACCAACATAAAAATCACCCATCCCCACGACCTCGCCGTAGCCCGTGCGATTATGTCCTATCGCGCGAAAGAAAACGCGAAGTAAGCGGATTGTCACGAAGAGGTTTTCTTAACCGCAGAGACGCTGAGGGCGCAGAGGTTTTCTGCTTGGTTTTTTTACCACGAATTCACACGAATGATGTTTTTGTGGTCACCGAGTGCGGTCTTCCCTGTTTATTGCGTGATCCTTGATTGAAATGCTCCAAGCGCTCTATGCCAAGCAAAGATTCGGTCTATTCGTGTTCGTTGGTGGTTTCAAGGTTTATCTAGAAATTCTCTGCGTGCTCTGCGGCTCTGCGGTGAAAGACGTTTGCGGGAAGTTTTTCCTTTACACGCGGCGGTTGCGGGGTAGAATATAAAGTATAAAATATAAACTTCGTATGCACGCTGTTTTTTTCGTGCCCACATTCAAATTGAGAATGAGAGGGGAATGTGATGAAGTATATCACATACGTGGCCTGTACGTTGATTTTGTTACCGATGCTGGCGACATCGTGTTCGTTCCTCACGCCCGATAAATACGACGACGATATGCCTGACGAGGTCGTAACCGATCCGAATTTTCCGCCAGTAACCGACAAACCTGCCATCGATGCCAGCGATAAACCTCGCCCGCGCGAAGAGACGTTTCCCGAAGAATATCGTTTTCCGACGGGACCCGAAAAAGATGATGTGCAGCCTGCTGTCGAAAAGTCGCCCGCGCCTGCTGAAACCGAAACCATTGTTGCCGAGCCTACTGCCGAGGAAAAACTTGAGCAAGAGCTGCTGGGCTTGTTCAAAAAAATCTCTGTAAAAAAGGGCGGCACTGATCTGCTAAAAACCTTGGCGCTAATCCAGGAAGGCAAGCCCCACGAGGCCTACGAGATTGTCAAAGATACGGTTCCTTCTGACGAAGACAAACTTCTCGTCCAGCAGGTAAAGACCTATCTCGAATACAAACTCGGCGACAGCGAGAAGTCGCTCTCCGGTTTCGAATCGCTTGTGCAGCGCGTGCGTTCGGAGATGCCGATCAGCGTCGATACGCTAAAATTCTGCCGCCGCGTGATGTACTACTCCAAGTACGACGAATTTTCCCAGCTGGTTTTCGAGTCGGGCGAGAAGATTATTGTTTACAGCGAGCCGGAGCGGTTTTGCTGTGTAGAAGGGGAGAACGGTTTTTTGGTCTCGTTGAGCGTTCGCTATCTTATTACCGACTCGAACGGCAAAACAATCTGGAATCAGGACTATTCCCTCGAACACAAAACGCGAAAATATGTCTACGATTTTTTCACTTGCCGCGGCTTCAACCTGCCGAGTATGGTTGACGGCAACTATACTTTGAGCATAGAAATCCAGGACAAGCAAAGCACATCGCCGGGACACATCGCCAAGAAAGATATTGTCTTCGAGATCCGCGCTCGCAACTAACCCGGCAAAACAACTTATCCAAAAAAAAGCGACCCCGTTATTAGCGGGGTCGCTTTTTTGTTTTAGTGTGGACGGTTATCTGTTTTGCGTGTTCGACGCTTCGGGCGGCGTGATGATTCCGAAAGCAGTATTGATCTTGTTGCCCCAATACCACTTGCCGTTGATCTTGGTGAAGTAGACGATGTTGCTTTTGCCGGAGCGTGCTTCGTAATACACAGTCGAACAGTTGTGCTGCTCTGGATGATCGTCAGTGTAGAGAACCTTTCTGACGCGGAGATTTTCGGGCTGCGAGGTGTATGTTGCGATAACCTGCGCCCAGTCGACGCTCTTGCCGTAGAGGGTGTGTGCCTGTGCGGTGGCTTTGTCGCCACGTTCCAGCGCGTCCAGCACGATGTGGAGCGTATTGACGGGTGAGATCGGGCCTTCTTCGATAGCCGTGGCATCGGGCGAGTAGGACAGCGAACTGCAAGAACACAGGCCAGCCGCGGCCAGCACTACAAAAGCGATTGCTAAATTTTTCATAATAACCCTCAGAAAAGTGATTGTCTTAACTGAGGAGGATATCGGCATACAGTGTCTTAAAATCCAAAAAAAACAGCGGCTGCCTAAATTTCCCAGGGCCTTGTTCATTAACGCTTTATTTGCAAGGGGTTATTACAGTAGAAAGCCGTATTTGCCGATAAAATATAACCGGAGAGTTCTTGACATGACAGAAGGTGGTGATAGAATGCCCGCTTTCCGGTTTTACTGAAGAAGCAGCCACAAACCTCGGAAGGGGGTGAATTTTTAAATGGCAGTCAGAATTCAGGTACGAGACAAAAAAAATCTGGAATCATCCCTGCGCGCTTTCAGCAAGATGTGCGCCAGAGAAGGTATCCTAAAGCAAGTGAAACAAAAAGCGGCCTACGAAAAGCCTAGCGATCAGAGACGACGCAGGAAGAAAGAGAAGGAAAAGGCGATTCGCAAAGCCGAAAGGGAGCGACGTAATTACTTCCAGTAGTTTTTTCGTGCGAAAATTACAGGACGGTCTTTAGGGCCGTCCTGTTTTATTTTTGCTCGCCTCGGCATACATGCGCACAAAGCCCGCAGCCTCGGTAGAGGCCGCTACCGCCTTTGAGGGGTCAGGCCGCAGCGATTCGGTCAGGTGGCTATTGCTTGCGAGCATTTGCATTTTTTTGGCAAGGTCCGTCACCGATCCCGCGTGGAACGTCAGCCCGCCGACCTCGCCGATGCGCTCCTTCATGCCGCCGATATTCGAGACGATCATCGGTGTGCGAGTCAAAATTGCTTCTTCGATCGTCAGCGGCGAGTTTTCATACCAGATCGACGGCACGACCAGCGCGTCGATACGGCTCAGCGCCTCGGAGATTCGGGCATTTTCGAGCGATCCCGATAATTTTATATGTTCGTCCTCTGCGGCGCTTTTTTGTATCTCGCCGAAATAATCCTCGAAGCCTTCGGTGGCGAAAGACCCGCCGAAAATTTCGAGCCGCGCATCGGGCAGGCCCGCGATGCGAAACGCGCGCACTAAAACGTGCACGCCCTTGGAAGGAATCAGCGCGCCGACAAAACCGAAGCGTATGTTTTTGGACGCGGTGCGGTGGAAGTCTTTGAATTGGCCGCGATCATAACCGTAGCGCGAAAAAATTATTTTTTCGGACGGGATTCCCGCGTCTGCGGCGCGTCGGCCCATATAACGTGATGGCGCGATGAAGGCGCGGACTTTGCCGCACATCTCGGCGATGTGCTTCTTGCGTTCGTCGATCATTTTTACTGCTTCGATTTCGCGCGCGAAGCCGCGATAGGCTCGTTTGCGGCGCAGATAGCTCAGCATTCGCCTGGGCAGCGATTTTTGCGGCTTTGTATTATTTGGCAGGCCCAGATAGAGCTTCGCAGCGCGTTGGTGATCGACGCCGAGTTGATAGGCGTTGCAGATAACGCATTGCTCGCTTTTTTGTCCCTTGCAC